>NZ_JBLWEN010000037.1:0-7049 GCF_048287415.1 Candidatus Electronema sp. JM | reverse complement strand
AATCCTGTCAGAAAAAGAAATTCAAAAAGAAAATACGAGCCATTTTCAGAAGATGGAGTAAAATTCATCCGAAAGTGCCGATCGAATCGGCATTCAGCGTCATCGCTCAAAGATTTCCAGCGCGTCCGCATCACTTTTTGACCGC
The DNA here is from genome assembly GCF_048287415.1 of Candidatus Electronema sp. JM. Lineage (NCBI taxonomy): Bacteria > Pseudomonadati > Thermodesulfobacteriota > Desulfobulbia > Desulfobulbales > Desulfobulbaceae > Candidatus Electronema > Candidatus Electronema sp. JM. The sequence continues at coordinate 6,904 of NZ_JBLWEN010000037.1, read as the reverse complement.
TTCCAGATAGATGGAGCAGGGTTCGTTTTCCGATCTTCTGCATAGGTTTTAATGCCATTCAGCGGCCTGCACTGACAGCTCTTTGGTTCCCATTCAGGCAGCAGCCCTATGACCCGCAGCTCATCTTTCACGGCCTTGAAATCGCATCCTGCCTGACAATAAACGAAGACATCGGGACTGCCATTTTTATCCGTGCCGTCCTTGATCGACAGAGACGGCTTTGCATCGCCATGCGCAGGGCAGCAGGTCAGCCAGCCGTCCCGGTTTCTCTTCTCCTTGCCATAGCCCAGCGCGTGGGCTATGTTTTCCGCCAAACTCATGCTGCCGCCCTCCTTGTATCCTTTGACATTGAGGAAAGAGCAGAGTAAACAGAGAACAACCTTGTCCTGCAAAGGAACTGGCGAGCGTTCCGGGGCCGAGAGCCTGCCAGCATGACAGCCTCGGAACGCGCTTTTCCGTTGCAAAACCGGTTAATTATCTGTATAATATCTCTGCATTCAAATTGACTTCGTTGTTTTGGCCGCATGATCTCTTCCAAGATCATGCAGCTTTTCTTTGGCCGTCATGCCCGCCCTCCTGCGCCACCTTCGGCAGCCCGTCAATCCATGCCTGAATCTCATCAGACCGCCATGCGACCTAACGGCTGCCCAGCCGCACAGCCGCCGGAAACTCCCGGCCCTTGATCTTGGCATAGATGGCACTCTTCTTTAATCCAGTTGCCTGCTCCACCTGCCCCAGTCTGAGCAGAACTGCTGTCATTGCTGCTTCCATCGTTTTCCCTCTTCGTTGATATGGCGCATTGCGCACGATTATGGATTTTGCTTCATGCAAGGGAAGGATACCTTGCGAAGAAAAGGAAAGCTGGTAATTGCCAAATAAAAAAGGCAATTGCCAAACGTGACAACTGCCTTGAATGAAAAAAAATAGTACAAAATCCCGCTGCCAACAAAAAGCAGCCTCTATGAATTTTTGTTCTCTTCTATCCGTTCCAGAGCATCAGTAATAGTCTTTCTCAGGCTTGAATCCTGAAAACCTTCATCTGAATAGCCAGCCTCACTCAGATCAGCCAGAAACGACTTGGCAACTGCTGAGATATTATGCTTGTCGCCGTTCCAATATTTGCCGCTATCCTTTTGCAAATAGTTTGTCCGAATGAGTCCACCGATAACCTTCAGCAGATTGCTTTCTCTTTTTTTTGACTGGGCAGCATCTTTTTTTTCTTGTTCTTCTTTCGCTTGCCCCTCACCTTCGTATGGATATTTTTTCTTGAGCCAAGCAAGGAATGATTTAGTCTCCAAGAAAAGCATCAAATTTATTTTAAGGTGTTTGTATCTATCTTCATTATAAGCGGTTAGATATGATTAAATATTTTTTTTCGTTTTTCGTCATGAGCTTCATGTTCGGCATAAAGATGGTCTGATTCTATATGCACAATCGCCGTGTTTAGAGGAAATACTTTTCCTCTTCCTGTTTCGACAGGAAAATTTATCTCTCCATCGTTAATAGCTGACGCAATAATTATTCGTCTAATCTCATCATCATTATAGAATAATTTATACAATTCTATCCCAATATTATCGCCAAACGCTTCAATCCTCTCTAAAAAATATTTATAGTCTTTACTCTCTATATTGATTCCCATAACATTCCCCTTTGATGCTACGGATTGATTTATGGATGGACAAATTTTTTCTGTTGCTCTTCTTAATTTTTCCATTGTTTTTTTGTAATCTGCCAAACTTACATTGCTATCCGCCATATTGATCGTTCCTTGAATGCCGCTTTCTTCTCCCGATACGGCCTTTAACTTGCCAAGCTCTCCCGCGCTTGGAGCAATGCTTAATCTTTCTGTCTCCTCTTTTAACGGATTCGATGCAGTTAATTCATTTCTAAATGTTCTTAGCTCCCCCATTGCCTCCTCTTTCCATTCTGTCGCATCTATTACAGCATATCTATATTTTTCTATTTCATTTGTTGGCGCATTTAATGCAATTAGCTCCGCATTCGCCTTTGTTTGTGATAGCACATCTTCATTTAGGATCCTATTAACAATAGGTTCAATTGCCTTGCTTTTAAACTCATCAATCGTTTTCATCTCTTTTATTATTTCTGAGATAGGGTTGCGAATTTCTCCCTAAATCTTATTGAGATTTTCCAATGGACTATTCTTTGAAATTATCACTCTGATCGGTTCAAACTTTTGCATATTCCATATCCTCCAATAGATTTCCCCACCACTGCATCAGCTCGCGCCGCTGCTCCAAATATTCGCTTCTATGATAGGCCGCCCGCACCTTGTTGCGCTGCTCATGGGCAAGAGCCTTTTCAATCACGTCGCCGTCAAAACCTTCCTCGTTCGCCATAGTGGAGAAGACGGCCCGGAAGCCATGCACCGTAGCTTTTGAATGGTAGCCCATGCGGTACAGGGCATAGAGCATGGTGTTCTCTGAAAGCGGCTTCACGCCGTCCCTGCCGGGGAAAATCAGCCCTTCCTTGCCGTAGAGCCTGCCCGCCCGCTCAAGGACAGCCACAGCCTGCCGTGACAGGGGCACCGTGTGCGGGCTGTCCATCTTCATCCTTGCGCCGGGGATGCGCCACAAGGCCGCGTCAAGGCTGATCTCCGCCCATGTTGCCCCCCGTGTCTCACCACTCCGGGCCGCTGTGAGAATGGTGAACTGCAAGGCAAGTTTTGTGGCTATGTCAATGTCCGCCCGCATGAGGGACTGCATGAACTCCGGCAGCTCATCACTGGACAGCGCGGCCCGATGAACGACCTTGCGGCTTTTTAAGACTCCCTGCATGTCGGCAGCCGGGTTATAGGTTGCCTTGCCAGTTCGCACTGCATAACGAAATACAGCGTTTATTCGTTGCAACACCTTGCGGGCAATCTCCAAGGCACCCCGGCTTTCAATGCTCTTCATCAACTCAAGAACCATCTGTGGCGTGACCACATCAACCGGGTAGCCTCCAAGAGAGGGGAAGGCATCGCGTTCCAATGTGCCCAAAACAGCTCTGGCATGGCTGTCGCTCCACCGCTCCTGCTGCCGCTCCATCCATTCGCGGGCCACCGCCTCAAAGCTGTTCGCCGCCGCTGCCAGCTCCACTTTCTGTTGCTCAATGACCGCCTGCTTTTCCTTCTGCCGCTCGTGGGACGGATTATTCCCCGCCTTGACCAATTCACGCGCCTCAGCTCTCGCTTTTCTTTCTTGCTCAAGGCTCATGTTGGGGTATTCCCCCAGAACGCAGGTTGACTCCTTGCCATCAAGCCTGAAACGGTAACGCCATGTGCTTTTTCCAGACTCGGCGACATGGAAATACAACCCCTGACCGTCGGGCAGCTTATATGGCTTGTCTTTCGGCTTGGCTTGACGGATTTGAACTGCGGTGAGTTTTGACATAGTGCGGATTCCGGGAGAGCGGGTACGGATACGCAGGCAGGTTATTTTTTAGACCTTATACCCGCAGTTATACCCGCTTCATGTAGCGGAAGTCAACGCACTTTTTTGGACGAAAACGGAAGGAAAGGCAAAGAAAAACCCGCTAACCGGTTAAGGTTGCGGGCTTTATTGAACCACTATGAATGATGGCTGGATGAAAAATGGTGCCGAAGGTCGGACTCGAACCGACACGGGAATCCCCACTACCCCCTCAAGATAGCGTGTCTACCAATTCCACCACTTCGGCACACAAAGTCGTATGCGTTTTTTATTCCGGCTTTTTCTGGGCAGGTGCGGCATCCTGCTTCTTTTGCTGCCCGGATGCAACTGGCGCAGCCTGCTCTTGCTTCGGAACAGATGGCTCGGCTGCTTTTTGCACAGGCACTGCCGGAGCTGTCTCAACCGGCTTTGTTTCAGTCTTCGCTGCCGGTTTCTGCTCTGTCGGCATCGGGATTGTCACCGGGGCTTCCTTTTTCTTTGGCGCGGCAGCCTCTTTCGCAGGCAGCTGGCTCATCACAGAACCAGTGCTCTTGTGCGCGGAAAGATAGGCCAGCGTCACCGACGTGCCCATGAAGACGATCGCCGAAAACGTCGTTATTTTATTTAGCAGCGGCACAGGGCCTTCGCTGCCGAACAGCGTCTGGCTGGAGCCGCCGCCGAATGTCGCTCCGGCATCCGCTCCTTTGCCGTGCTGCAAGAGCACGATGGCGATCAGGAAGAAACAGACCAGAACGTGGATGATGATCAGCAGTGTTGTCATTGAAAATGAATTATCCGCGCAAAAGCCTTGGCGTTCAACGACGCGCCGCCCACCAGAACCCCGTCTATGTCGGGCTGGGCCATCAGGCTGTCAACGTTTTCAGGTTTGACCGAGCCACCATACAGTATTCTGACGCGCTCGGCAAGTGTTTTTTCATAGAAGCGGCTTAAAACAGCGCGGATGAAAGCGTGCACATCCTGCGCCTGCTCGTTGCTGGCTGTCTTGCCGGTGCCAATGGCCCAGACCGGCTCATAGGCGATAGCCACGCTGTCCATCTGCGCGGCGGTTACATCAACCAAGCCCTGCGCGAGCTGCTCTTCAACCACGCTGAAGGTGCTGCCCGCCTCGCGCTCGGCCAAGGTTTCGCCGACGCACAGTATAGGCAGCAGACCGTGCTGCAAGGCTGCCCGCAGCCGCCGGCTGATCATCGCGTTGTCCTCGCCAAGGACGTGCCGCCGCTCGGAATGGCCGATGATAACCATCTCCGCGCCAGCATCCAAGAGCATGAGCGGCGAGACTTCGCCGGTGAAGGCCCCTTCTTTCTCCCACGCCACGTTTTGAGCCGCGACCTTGACGGCTGTGCCGCGCACAGCCTCCGCCACTGCCGCCAACGCGGTGAAGGCCGGTGCTATTATCACTTCGCGGTCGGTCACACCGTCACTGGCCGCAGCCACAGCCGCAGCCAGCCGCACCGCCTCGGCGCGATTCAGATACATCTTCCAGTTGCCTGCGATCAGCGGTGTTCTTGTCATCTTTCCTCCGAAAAAACTGCTTGACGGCTCCATGCTGTTGTTATGCAGTTCATCAAAAGAACTATGATATGGCATAACCGCGTCGCTGGCAACCGAAAACAAGCGGCAGCTCAAGAAGACTGTTCAGGAGACATCCATGAGTCCCAGCTCCGCCCATGCCGCCATGCTGATCACCGAGATCAACAACATTCGAAAATTTCGTGCTTTCCCTGAACTGGTGCTGGTGATCGGCGAGACAGACCACATCCCCGATTTATCTTTTTGCCGTTTAAATCGTCAGTTGAATAAAATCAAAAAGTGGCAGTTGAACCGCGTAACTCCTAATATTTTCTGGGGCGTGCAGGGGCGTTTCGCGAAACGCCCTTACGTTCCCTGCCGCACCACGGCCAATTTGCAGCCAAGTGCCTTGGTGACTTTGCTGATGGTTGAGAACTTCGGCTTGCCGTTTTCCGAGAGCGATTTGTACAGGCTTGCGCGGGAGATGCCTGCTTTTTTTGCGACTTCCGTCATGCCCATTGCTCTGGCCGCCGTGTTCAAGGCATGAATGAAATCGGCTTCTTCGCCGTCGGCAGCGACTTCTTGCAGGAACATACGGATTTCTTCCGGGGTATTCAGGTGTTCGGCGATATCGAACGGTTTTGTTTGCAGGGGCATAGTTCATTCCTCCAATTCGTCAATCAGCCTGCTGGCGGCTTCTATGTCTTTGCTCTGAGTGGATTTGTCGCCGCCGACAAGCAGCAGCACTATTTGATTCTGCCGCACGGTGTAATGGTAGTCCTCAAGGCATAGTGGCTAAATTTGGAGCTATATTTTCATTGTAATGATGAATAAAATTCCAAAGTGACCCGGTATGATTCTTCATCTTTTTAGATGAAAAATAAGACTTACGCGAAACGTATCTGGATGTCTGGTGATTTGAGTTGCCGCCTCAAATAATCACACAGCAGACCATGCTTGAGACGATAAACTGTCTGCCGTTTTTCGTTGGCAACTTGTTTGAGGCGGATCCACACCAACATTGCGCAAGCAATATGATTGCGGACAGTCCTGGCTTTACGGCATTGGCATCCTTCCAATCCAGCAAGCTGTTTGGTTTCCCAATGAAACTGCTCGACATTCCATCGAAATCTGCACACCTCTCGCACAGCCTGCGTGGTGTCTTGCTCTATGTCATTCGTCACGGCATAATCCGTGCGCTTGGTGGAATGCGCAACCCGGAAGAGCTTCACCTTGTGATTTTTTGGAAATCCTTTGATTTTAATCAGCTTGCCATGCTGCGTCTCAGCTTCCGTCCATTCAAGCGAGTCCACACGGCGGTACTTTCGCAAGCCGCCTGAATCGTCTGTCTGCCGGTTGCTTTTGATAGGACAAAAATATATCTTGCCGCACCATTAAATGGTCAGCATGATTTCTTTGGCCGCGTACCAACTATCCATAAGCACGGCTCTGAAACTTAGCTGCTTATGCTGCACATAGTTGAACAGCATGTCTTTGACATGATCGAGTTTTGTCTTGCAGTCATTGTCGGGATCATAAATTCTGTAATCGATGACCAAAAAATGGTCTGTGTCTATGTTGACATAAACACAGGTGACGATCCAGATACATTGAATCACTCCATGCGCATTGCCGCTGTATTGAGGCAGCGCAAGTTCTATCTTGCGAGAGTATCTCTTGTCTGCCGCAGTGTCATCGAATACCAGAAAACCTTTCGTCGTTTGCTCTGTCAGGTCTTTGACATGCTCCCAAACTAAGTTCGGAGTCAGGCGTTCCCCTGCAAGATAGCGATTGAGCGCATCATGATTGAATTTTTCGCTGTGCTCGGCAAAGTTGGTCAATAGACACTATATCGAATTTTAGGTTGCAATATTTTAAAATTTATGTTACTTGTTGTTTTACTTTGTTAATTTAAAATTTAAGCCCCAAAAAAGGCAAACTGGCGAAGAGGACATAAA
>NZ_JBLWEN010000036.1:0-9037 GCF_048287415.1 Candidatus Electronema sp. JM | reverse complement strand
CCCAAAGATTTCCAGCACATATTCATGCTGTCACCTCGCATGGTTTTGAATTGAAGGTTTTTCTTTTTATCTTGGCTTACGGTATTGAAAAAACAATGTTATAGGTCACAACTTGGGTTATACTTGAGGCGCGGCCTGCATTTTTTCCACCACCAAGTTTGGATTGGTGTAAATGCAGATAGCAGCAGCAATCTTCATCGCTTCACGAGCGATGTTTTCCGCGTCCAGCTCGGAATGAGCGACCAAGGCGGCAGCAGCGGCTTGCGCATAGGAGCCGCCGCTGCCTATGGCCAAAATGCCGTCGTCAGATTCGATCACATCGCCGCTGCCAGACAGGAGCAACGAATATTTGCTGTCCACAGCGATCATCATCGCCTCAAGGCGGCGGAGCATTTTGTCGGTGCGCCAGTCCTTGGCCAGCTCCACCGCCGAGCGGAGGAGATTGCCGTTGAACTGCTCCAGCTTGTGCTCCAAGCGGTCAAAAAGGGTGAAGGCATCGGCGGTTGAACCAGCAAAGCCGGTGATCACCCGGTCATGATGCAGCCTGCGCACCTTGCGGGCATTGTGTTTGATCACGGTCTGGCCGAGGGAAACTTGGCCGTCTCCGGCCATGACCACCTCGCCCTTGTGCCGGACCGCCAGAATGGTTGTGGAGCGTATCAATCCCATTGCATATATACCTTAGCGGAGACCGCTTTTGCGCCGCTGCGGGCTGTGCGACAGCCTGCCCAGCAGCCAGCCTGCCAGCAGCACACCGCCGCCGGAGAGAAACCAGATCACTTTGCCGGTGTCTTCTGAAGCCCGGCGTTCCGCCTTGATTTTATCCTGCTCGGCAATACAGGCGGAGAGCTTGTCGCCTTCGCCGTCCTGATGTTCTTTCAAGCCGTTCAGCTCCAGTGCCAGCTCATTGTTCTTCCGCTGAAGCTGCTCATTTTCCGTCCGTAGTTTCTTCACATCCTCGCCGGTCGGCACGACTGAAGTCAGCAGCGATTTCGGCAGCCAGCCGTCCTCGCCGTCCTGAAAGCGCACTTTGAGCCAGCCGTTCTTCTCTTCCAGCAGCTCGGTCTTGTCATGAATCCGCACCATCTTGATGATCTTGTACTGCTCTCCTGCTCCTCGCCTGACAGGAATGTCAATGTTTGGCGAGACAAACAGGTTTTCCGCACGAACCGACGGAGCCAGCAGCAGAATGACCGCCGCAGCGAACAGGCGAACACGCGCTGCTGAAGACAAGAACTGCTGATTTCCCCTATAATTGCCCCTGTTCATGGCAAAGTCGCCCTCCCGAATGGTGAACTAATGTGCCGTGTTCCGGCCTTTCCGCCAGAAAAGATACAAGCTACACCATACAACGACGGGAAGCAAGACAAGAAAAAAGACGGAAAGCCCTGCTTGACCCTTACGCCATCTTCACCTCCAGCACATCCACCAGCCTGCCGCTGTAGGTATTCCGCACCATATCCCAGAGACCGGCATAGTTGTTCACCGTGATTGCCAAGGAAGTCAGGGCCGCGCCGCTGAAGCCGGGCAGGGTGTATTGGCCGTTCCGGGTCACGACCACCTCGCTGCCTGCCGCGCCGCCTTCCTTCATGTCCAGCAAGGAGAACAGCAGCCGTTCGCCTTGGATATCCTGAATAACCTGAATGCGCAGGCGGGTGTCCGCGCTCAGACTGCCGCCCGTGGCTGTGTGACATAAGCAGTCGCCGCACTGCCGGTGAGAATGCCGGTTTCCGGCGGATGCGGATGCCCGAAATTGCTCAGGGGCGTGCGCAGCATCCGTTCATACATGCCGGTGCGCGGCGTGCCGTGCGGGGTGTAGCGGGTGGTGACGGCGATAGTATATTCGTTGTTCCACGGGTGGCTTTGCACCGGAATCTCCGGCATGAGCATGATCGCGGTGTTGGAGACCAAGTTCACGCGGCTCTGCACAAGCCGTCCGCTCTGCGTGCCTTCGATCACGCATTCGCCTGTGCCATTTTCCACATCAAACGCGAGGTCTTCGCCAGTGAGCCGCAGCACGCCGTCCGGGTTAAGCACGTTGCTTAACTTGAGCAGCGTGTCCTCAGCCGTGTTGATCAGAGGCAGTTTCTTTTCCCGCGACAAGCGTTCGAGCTGGGCGGCATGACGGACTTCGGCGACAAAGGGCGGCGAGGCATGGACGCGCACTTGCAGGCATTGGTCAACAGGCGGCGGCGCGTCGTCTGCGCTCTCCAGCCGCGCGGTGAAGGAGAGCGTGTAGGTGAAATTGTTCTCTTCTGTCACCTGCTCGCCGTTGATCAAGCTCTGGCGGACAATTTTGTTGCGGGTGGTCAGGATGGTGCGCAGCTCTTCGGCACTGTAGCTGGGCAGCTCCGCAGCTATGCGGGCGGCCAGCTCCGGGGTGTTCACCACATTTCTCGGCAGGAAGACCATCTTATACGAGCTGGGCGTTGTGAGCGCGTTGACTGCGGGCTGCCATTGTATTGGTGTCATATCCTGCCTCCTGATTCAACTGTTTGAGATGACGGAATGAATGCTGCTCCAGCCCAGCATAAGACGAGTTTGTTCCCCTGTCAACACTTTTCTCCTGCCGCCGCATGATCGGCAGCAGAAAAAAGCACGCTCGTGCTCGATAAAAAACATCGAGCGATGCCGTCGGGAAACCTCGCTCGATCTCGCACTAAGACCATTCTCGATCTCGGAAAATACCTCGAGCGATCTCGCAGGACGACATCGAGTATGGTCGTGCTATGACATCGAGAATGGTTTTCCAATAAGCACGCTCGATGTTTTTCCAGGAGGAACAGGGAGGGCGGGAGATGACGAGCCAGGCAGGTTTGCTTGAGCGCAAGGAAAGCGGCCACAAGGCCAGTTCGTTGAACTATAGATGCCGCATGAGTAAAAAATATCCAATTTTACACCCGATGTGAGTAAAAAATATCCAATTATCGAATATGGGAAAGATTCTCATTAAAAACAAGCAGTTTTTTTCAACGTCATACCAATCCATTGTTCATGGATGCAAAGAACCTGGCATAGTTCTTGCATAAAAAGATCATACTGTGTATATCCTGCTTTCCGGTCTCTGCGTATAACCAGCAGAGTTGATCGTGAAAGTTGATAAAGCCACAATCACCGCGAGGTGATGTCGGAAAGCTGCGGGTCTCCATCGTGGAGACAGCCGGGCTACCTACTTTTTAACGTTATTTCCGGAGGGGGAATCATGACAACGTATCAACACTCAATTAAAAGCGGACTGATCAAGCTGACAACTCTTCTCAAAAAGGGCTTGATTGGCGTGGGACTGCTTTTCCTTTCTGCTGCATTTATCCTGCCAGAAGAATGTGAGTTAACGGAAAGGAAGCAGTAGCCCGCATGGAAGCCGACATAATTGGTGGGCAAGCAGAGAGTGCTTGCCCGCCCTGCTGTGCATGACAGCCGGGCCAAACACGCATTTCACATCTCCCGCATAATCTCCATCACAAGCTGCTGCAAGCGTGGTTCGGCCCACTGTGCAGCGAGTAGGATGGGCAAACGGCCTTATCGTTTGCCCACGCGGAAGCTGACGTGGCAAGCCCGCCCTGCCTCAGCCTCAGTCCCCCTCTCACCGTTTCTTAATCGCATTAGCATGTGACGGAAAGCCTTCATACTCCGCAAAAGTCTGCGCCACGTCCTTCAGGCTGTCGTAGCCCTGCTTGGACATGTAGCCAATGGACGAGCGTTTGAGGAAATCAAACACAGTCACGCAGGAGAAGGTGCGGGCAAAGCCGCCGGTCGGCAGGATGGCGTTCACGCCCAGCGCGTAGTTGCCGATGGAGATCGGCGTATTCTGGCCGAGCAGGATTTCTCCGGCATTGCGTATCTGCTGCAAGGCCAGCATCGGCTCGGCAGTCAGCACCTCCAGATGCTCCGGGGCGAAGTCGTTGACAAAGGCGATGGACTCCGCCAAGTCTTTCGTGAGCACAATGCCGCCGTAGTTGCCCAGCACGGCGGTGCAGAACTCCCGCCGCTTCTCTGGCAGATCAGCAATCAAATCCGGCAGCAATGCCTTCACCTTGTCCGCCAGCTCGCGTGCGTGCGTGACTAACAGCGCGGTGGAATCCGGGCCGTGCTCGGCCTCAATCAGCAGATCAAGAGCGGCAATGCGCGGGTCAGCCTGCTCATCGCAGAGGATGATGGACTCGCTGGGGCCAGCGGGCGTGCCCACGTCAATGCGGCCATAGAGCAGCCGCTTGGCCGCCGACACATAAGCGTTGCCCGGCCCGATCACCTTGTCCGCCTTCTTCACCGTCTCGGTGCCGAAAGCCAAAGCGGCAATGGCCTGCGCCCCGCCGACCTTGTACACCGTCTTGATGCCGCAGACCTTGGCCGTGAAGAGCGAGGCATCGTCAACCGTGCCTTCGGGCGTGGGCGGCGTGCAGATGACGATCTCCGGCACGCCCGCAATCACCGCCGGAATGCCGAGCATGAGCATGACCGAGGGGAAGGAGCCTTTGCCGCGCGGCACATACAGGCCCACCGAGGTGATCGGCGTGATCTTCTCGCCCGCAAGGATGCCCTCGCTGATCTCAGTGAACCACATCTCCTCCGGCATCTGGGCCTGATGGAACTTGCGGATGTTGACTGCCGCCCGCTCAATCACCGCCTTGATCTCCGGCTCCAGATTGCGCTCGGCCCGCTCGAACTCCGCCTCTGTCACCTGAATGGCTGCCGGGTCGAGCGTCACCTTGTCAAACTTGGCGCAGAACTCGACGATGGCCTGGTCGCCGCGCTCCTGCACCGCCTTGATGATAGGCCGCACGGTCTCCTGAAAGCTCTCAATGTCCAATTCAGAACGGCGCAGGATTTTGGCCTTGTCCGCCGTGCTGAGGGTGTTCAGATCGTAGGTGTTGATGTGCATGGTGTTCCTTTATTGTTCTGCAAACAAAGTGAATGTGTGGGGCTGATGCCAGTTCTTCCGGGGTGCATATAACCGGCGCGACAAGGCCGCTCTCGACGGCAGGCGCAAAGGCGGTTCACGAACCGCCCTGCAAGGATTTGCCCTTATTGGCCGTCCAGCAGACGGTTGGCATAATCAAGCAGGCCTTGCAGATGCGGGGCCTGCTTGATGAGCGGCTTGAGGATATCCCGCGCCTCCTGCGCATAGGCCACAGACTTGCCTTTGTCAGGCACGTCCTCAAGGTAAAAGATGCTCAGGTTAAGCAGTGTCTCCGCCAAATCTTGGCTGAATGCCCCCGGCTCCTTTGCCGCCAGTCCGCGCCTGATCTTGAGGGCTTCCTCAAATTCCGCCAAGGCGGGGCCGTAGTCCTTGGTTGCATAGTGCAGAGCAGCCAGATTGTTCAGGATGGCAGCCACGTTTAGCAGAAAAGCGTCCGGCTCCTTTGCCGCCAGTCCGCGATAGAGCTTGAGGGCCTCCTCATATTCCGCCAAGGCAGGGCCGTAGTTCTTGGTATCTTTGTGCAGGAGACCCAGATTGTTCAGGGTCATGGCCACGTTTGGCAGGAAAGCCCCCGGCTCCTTTGCCGCCAGTCCGCGATAGAGTTTAAGTGCTTCCTCATATTCCGCCAAGGCAGGGCCGTAGTCCTTGGCAGCACTGTGCAGGATACCAAGATTGTTCAGGGTGGCAGCCACGTCTGGCAGGAAAGCGTCCGGCTCCTTTGCCGCCAGTCCGCGACAGAGCTTGAGGGCCTCCTCATATTCCGCCAAGGCAGGGCCGTAGTCCTTGGCAGCACTGTGCAGGATACCAAGATTATTCAGGGCCATGGCCACGTCTGGCAGGAAAGCGTCCGGCTCTTTTGCCGCCAGTCGGCGATAGAGTTTAAGTGCTTCCTCATATCCCGCCAAGGCAGGGCCGTAGTTGCCGGTATCTTTGTGCAGGATAGCCAGATTGTTCAGGGTCAAGGCCACATACGGCAGGAAAGCATTCGGCTCCTTTGCCGCCAGTCCGCGCATGATCTTGAGGCTCTCCTCATATTCCGCCAAGGCAGGGCCGTAGTTGCCGGTTGCCTTGTGCAGGTTAGCCAGATTGTTCAGGGTCAAGGCCACATACGGCAGGAAAGCATTCGGCTCCTTTGCCGCCAGTCCGCGATAGAGCTTGAGGGCCTCCTCATATTCCGCCAAGGCAGGGCCGTAGTCCTTGGTGTCACTGTGCAGGAGACCCAGATTGTTCAGGGTCATGGCCACGTCTGGCAGGAAAGCGTCCGGCTCCTTTGCCGCCAGTCCGCGATAGTGCCTAAGGGCTTCCTGCCAGAGCGGCGCGGCCCTGCGGAACGCATTCTGTTTATAAAGAAAGTGCGCGTACTCGTGCAGAACCTCTGCTGTCCGTGCCGCAGCAAGGGCCTGCTCGAACCACTGCTCTGTCCGCTTGAACCTGTCCTCACCCTCTGCCACTGGATTGATCTGGGAAAGCTGCGCCTTGAGCAGGAACTCATTGGCCCGCTTCTCCAGATCACTGCGCACCGCCGCCAGCCTGTCCGCTGCCGTCTTCTCCTCCAGCTTCAGCCGCTCCACGTCCTGCTGAATCGCCTCAGCCTTGAGCACGGCATCCGCCTCCCGGAACTCGCCCCGGTCAAAGTGCGCCTTGGCTTGCCGCAGCCGCTCATTGTCAATGGGAATCCGGGTGAACTGCTCATGCAGCCGGAAGACGTTCTTCTTGAAGTCCTCAATCTCTTTCCGTGTCTCCGCAAGCCTCTTGTTGCAGTCGCGCAGTTCCTGCTGAAAGTCTTCATCATCAGGATATTTGCTGATGCGCTGCACCAGCCTTTCCCGCTCGCGTTCTTGCTCTGCCAGCTTATGCGTCAGCTTCTGACAGTCCAAGGAGCTGGTGTAAATGTTGATAATCTGATCTCTGCCCGCACGGTTATTGGAACCGATGCTCACATTCTTATCAAACATGCCGTTCACACCTTGGTGGTTTTATCCTTGCCTGCATTATCACCGCTGCCGGAGTGCGTTTGATGCACAGAGCTGTCAATGGTGATGGTCTGATTCCCGCCAGCAGTATTATGAGAGCCGATGTTGTTCGCGCCCTCGCCCTGTTTCGCGCAAATCCAGCCGATGATTGCCAAAGGCACGGCCACCAGCACCCCGTCGAAGAGCCAGTCCTTGTTGTCGATGATCCACTTGAGCATGACGTTTCTCCTCTGCAATGCTTTGCTTCCACCTGCCTCAATTTACCTGAGCAGGCCGCCGCAGTAAACAGCAATCAGCCTCTCCCGCCAAGGAGGCAAAAAGAGACACCGCAGTGTCTCTGCTGGACTCACTATGGTGTCTCCGGCAGAGGGTGTCTGCGGGCGGCGGAGAACCAAGCATGGAAAAACGGTGCAACGATTCACTCTGTCTGCTGCGTCAGCAAAGCCGCCACGTCCTCGCGCAGCTGTGGCAGCTCCCTGATCGCAATGGCCCAGATGATGCTGCTTGAAATCGTGTCATAGCCATGACACTGCTGCGGGCGTTGGCAAGCTGGAAGTCCGGCTTCAACAAGTTCGCATAGCACTGCTCTGGCTGCTGGAGGAAAGAAAGCAGGGATTCTTGACAAAAACGTTGCGGACTGGGCAAGTTTCTGGTCATATATAGACTATCCGGCATGATTTTTCACCTCATTTTCAGAACGCAGGGCAGGACGGCTTCAGCAGGCAATGGGTGTTCCACGGGTTATCTTTCGGGTCTGCGAGACCCTGAACTGTCCGAAATTTCAGTACGGCGACTCGTTCACTGTTTCCGGCGTGGCGGTGATGATGCGCACCAACGGCGACAGCTCCTTTGTCAGCAGCGCGGCGGTGCACGCCAACCAGAGCCGGGAGAACTGCGAGATTCTTTACGGCGACTTCGTCAAGATCATCATCAAATATGAGCGGGCGGATCAAATTCCGGACTGCCTGATTTCCTGCAGCGGCTGCATCGGCTCCCTCCGGCTTGAGCATCTCAAGAACAGAAAAACCGGACCGGAGCAGGAAGCCTTGCTCAACAGCAACAAGGAAATCGCCGCATTGCTGGAAGAGCTTGGCCGCTTCCCCTTCTTTCAGATCATCAGCCACGAGAGTTTGGCCGAACTGCTGCGCAACGCCGAGCTGGAGGCGTTCAAGAAAGACGACATCATCATCCGTCAAGGTGAGGCGGGCAGCAAGCTCTACATCGTCGCTGAGGGCAAGGTGAACATTCTCAACGACACTGGCATTTCCATCTCCACCTTGGAGCAGGGCGAGATTTTCGGGGAGATGAGCCTGATCTGCGACGAGAACATCGGCGCGACGGTGCAGGCGGCGGCGGACTGCAAAATTCTCAGCGTCCATCACGGCCATTTCCAGCGGGTGCTGGACCGCTATCCGGCCATGCAGCGCTATTTCACCAAGCTGATGGCCCAGCGCCTGAGCCGCTCCAACAAAATCCGCTTTGACGATTACGCCTCCGGCATGATCGGCAGGCTGGAGGAGATTCCGCCCGAAGCCTTGTTCCAAACCCTGCACACCAACGGTAAAACCGGCATCCTCACCATCACCGAGGTGGCGAAAGGCACGGCCCGTTTCTCGCTCCGGCAAGGCGCGTTGATCAAGGCATCGTATGCCGGACAAAAGGGCAAGGAAGCGTTTTTCAGAATACTGCGGGAAAAGAAGGGTCGCTTCAAGTTCAATCCCGGCCTGCCGAAAGAGGATTTTGACGTGCCGGAAATCGGCTATTTCATGAAGCTGCTGATGGAAGGGCTGCAGCAGATTGACGAGGACCGCTCGGCGCGGAAGCAGCGGCAGTCAGCGCAGAGCGGGGAAGAGGATGAGGGCGGCCCGACCTCGCCGTGACGCTTAAAATTCAACCCAAGTTGTGACCTATAAAATTGTTTTTTCAATACCGTAAGCCAAGATAAAAAGAAAAACCTTCAATTCAAAACCATGCGAGGTGACAGCATGAATATGTGCTGGAAATCTTTGGGTAATGACACTGAATGCTGATTCGATGCGCTTTCGGATGGATTTAATTCCATCTCCTATGAATGCTTCGTATTTTCTTTTTGAATTTTTCTTCCTGACAGGATTCAGATGAACATCTGACTGTTCAAGATCATCCT
>NZ_JBLWEN010000035.1:0-88552 GCF_048287415.1 Candidatus Electronema sp. JM | reverse complement strand
TCTTCTGCATTGGAGATCAGCGCGGCGCAGAGTACAATGCCGATTCAGGCAGAGGATGTCAGGGAGCAATTGAGATTATGTTATTTCATGATTTATTCTGTAAAAAGGAACTGATTTGTTTTATCGTCCGATAAATGGAGTATATGGAAACATCAAGAGAATCTAATCTGAAGTTGCGACTTTGAGATTCAAGACCAAACTCGAGATAAACTGTATCAACAGCATATTTTCTTATTCTGTAAACCTTTCCAATGAATGGAAATGAAAAAAGTGAAAACCGAAAAAGAAAAATCGGATTCACTGACTTATGAATTGCGCTATCAACGGCGGAGTGATGGAAGAAACTGGCTATGCGAGTTTGACTTTGTCCGATCAGGATCAATTCTGTCCCGGAAAAAAGATGCTGGTGAAACCAGATATCAAAAAAAGCATCTCTGTCTATTTCGCTGACAAGGTGGTCAAACTCATCTATCACAACGAAAGAGCCTGGCTTTATATGACGATAGAATTCGGAAAGATTCGGCAGGCTATTTGCTTCTGGAGATGATTCACCAGGAACAAATGAAAACACATCGTTAGAAGTGTCGCGGATATTGGTGAAAGTTTCTCTGCCTTTTTGATGTTTGCTAATAAGGAGAGAATACGCATGAAGTGTTTTGCCAGTACCGGCGCGACCGGTGAAGATTGTGATCATTTACCTGTCTCCTTTGTCTCTTGCATGGCGGCGTTGGGCTGGTGTTGGGTTGGCATGGTCATTTTCCTTCTTTAGGAGAAACCACACATTCAGTCTGAAACGATCCAGACGAGAGTACAGAACGCAAATTAACATCAACACTGACTTTGAAAGAGCCACCGTTTCTAAGACATTCAGCCCGTGCTCTATCAATAGAACGTGAAAGTTCTAATCTTTTTTGCTCACGTACATGTTCATCATATTCTGGATCGCAACCAGCAAGCAGCAGGACGGCGAGAGCAGCGACGGCGATTTTCATGGCGGCGTTGGGATGGTGTTGGGTTGGCATGGTCATTTCTTATTTATTAAAAAAAATCTATTATTCCTAATATTCCACAAGTCATACAAATAAACGCAAGAGTCAAATGAAATATTAAAATACGATTAAAAAATTCTTTATATTTTCTTTGAAATCCTGAAACTTTCCAGCACCAAGCCTTTTTCGCGTCTTCAAAAGTAGAAAACACGTCAGAGCGAAGTTCAAAATTACAGAAACTACATGGCTTATGAAGACCAACTGATATATCGCCCTGAACGAGCCAACCATTTAATTGACCATCGAAAACCCGAGAAACCGTTGGATTTGTTCCACAGATCGGACACCGCCCAAAATAGCGGCATTCAGGGGCGGTGCTGGGCGCAGGCGTTGTCTCTTGCATGGCGGCGTTGGGCTGGTGTTGGGTTGGCATGGTCATTTTCCTGAAATGCAAGGCCGATGATTCCATGCTAATATACCGACATCATCAAAATTATTATCCTTGCAGGAAAAGCCAATTTCGCATTCAGGGCATCCAACAAACTCACCACTGATAACAGCAGGAGAGGCACAGAAGGGGCAAGGCTCCAAATGCACAACGGCAGTGCGCTTGCCATAATCAAGCATACGGCGTTGAGCTGGCGTTGGATATGGCGCAGGCGTTGTCTCTTTCATCGCAATATTTGGATTCTAAAGACCAAGATGCCGAAGTTTGCAATAACTCTGGTCATCAACCGTTGACCAGCCACAGCGCGGGCAATAATGATCAGGGGCGGCACTGGGCGCAGGCGTTGTCTCTTTCATGGCGGCGTTGGGATGGTGTTGAGTTGGCATGGTCATTTCTTCTCAAGGAGCAGATACGATGAAGGAAATTCAGCAGGATTTTTGGTGTAAGGCTCCTCAGCGTGGACTGGAGTAAAAGAAACAACACGCCATCCAAGGGAAAGCAGTGCTGGAAGAACCCGAGGCTTTCCTTTTAATTGCCCAAATTCATCCTTCTCGGTTCTCGTTTCCGGGCATTCGTCGCCGAGAAGGCAAGATGAAGAAATCCTCTCAAGCAAAATCACTTTCTGCTGAGGCTGGGCAGCCTCTTTTGGCTGAATAGCTCTTGCGAATATCTCTGAGCTATGGCCGGGAGAGGCGGTGAGCAGGACGGCGAGAACGGCGACGGCGATTTTCATGGCGGCGTTGGGCTGGTGTTGGGTTGGCATGGTCATTTTCCACCATCAAACTGATCGTATTTATTGCAGCGGTCAACAGGGACGAACTTGGTGTCCTTTGTGTAATCAGGATGAACAGAATCCGGGCCTTTCTGGCGGAAGCAAAGTTCACCGTCCTCTTTGTTGCAATAATCGGCAGGAGCGATGGCTGGCTGACCTGCTTTCTGTTCTTCCTCTGTGGTGATGTGGAAGCAGTTGCCAGTGGTCTGACTATGGCCGGGAGAGGCGGTGAGCAGGACGGCGAGAGCGGTGACGGCGATTTTCATGGCGGCGTTGGGCTGGGTGTTGGGTTGGCATGGTCGGCAGCTCAGGTGGCAATCCATTTGATTCTTTGACCTATGTCTGGTATGCTGGTCGGTTGGGAATGAAAATATTTAAGGTCCATATGTTTTTCATATATTATGTATATAAACTATATGAAAAACATATGTCAAGAGGAAAAGTATACAATTATAGTATAGATGATTTTTGAAGAAATACTCAGCCGCGTGAAACGTGAAACGGGTATAAAAAATATTAGCGAGCTTGCAAATTTCTTAGGAACAACACAACCTTACGTGTCCAAGAAGAAAAGCCAAGATGATTTTTCCGTCAAATGGGCTTACCAGATAGCCATCGAATACGGCCTTTCGACCGAATGGATTATGACCGGGAAAGGCCCGAAGAAGCTGGGAGCGACGATTTCTCTAAGCAACGAATATCTGCTGCTGCTGGAGGAATGGCTGAATGAGCTGAAGCTAAATGATCCGAGAAAGGAATACTGGTTTCAATGCACGATTGAAGAGGCTTTTCCAGTATTTAAGGAGTGGATGCGGCGCAAAAAATCCGCCGATCAATATCGAAGAATACCTGAAACAGTTGCGTGAAAGAAACGGACTATGAAGAAAATAATTGGTATTATTTCTGTAACAATTCTTACTTTCAATACGTCTTTGGCAAACGCTTTCAAGTTTGATATCTGGGAATCCGGCATGGATATAAAACAAATAATAATGATAGCAGAAAATAATAATATAAAAATTTCAGGTGGAGAAACTTTGTATAGCTATAATGATAATCTTTTAAATAAAAAGGCAAGTATATCGCTGGAACTAACAAGAGGTGACTACAAATTAATGAGAATTAAAATAAAATGGCAAAATGATTATGAAAACTTTAATGAATTCTATAAAATTTTGATAAAAATTATAGAAGATAAAAATCCTGTCTCAAAAATAAAAAATATAATGCCTATTTTTACACTTATGAATTACAACTGTTTGTATATGCTTGATAAAAACAATTCTGTAGAAATACGTGATCCCGCAACACACCCGTATGTAGAAATGATATACACAGATATACCCCTTGAAAATACAGATAAAAAAAGGAAAGAATGGGACAAAAAGGAATCGCAGAGAAAAGCTGTGCTGCAAGATATCAATAAATTCAACCCTGAAAAAGAAAGCTCTTACAGAGAGCAAGATGCTGATAGCGGAAAAATTCGCAAATGGACTGATGATAGAGGCGTAAATCATTACAGCAACATAGAAAGTGGCGAAAATTCCACTGTGGTGACTATGAAACCTGTCGAGACAGTTCCGCTCAAAGAAATTTTGTGGTATGAAGTGCGTCTAAAAAATGGCAGCAAAATAAAGGCTAAGAAAATAGATCGTGTTTCTAAAGGCGTACTCGCTATTGTGGAAAGAGGAATTAAAACAGAAGTCGCGGATAACAAAATCAGCCAAGTGGAAGAGACCAGCAAAGTTGGAGGTAAAATCCATACTGAGCTGCGTTCACTTGATTCTTTTTAAAGAGGAACGGGCTATGACAGTGAAAGAGAGAATAATGAGCGAGATTGACTCGCTCCCGGATGAGTTGCTGGAACAGGTGCGGAAATACATCGAAGCGGTCAAAGCTGAGGCGGCAGGAAGGCGGCACCGCACGATGCGCCTGCGGGGTCAGTTCGACAAGATGGACATGAGGCAGACCGCCTATGAATAGGATACTGGTTGATACGAACATCCTCGTCTATGCCGTGGACGAGGACTCCATCTTTCATTCTGCGGCGGAGCAGGTGGTGCGGAATTCGGAATATTCCCTCTTCACGACCTCAAAGAATCTTTCTGAATTCCTTGTGGTGCTGACACGCGGCGCGGTTGCGCCTGTGCCTGTTGAGGATGCGCTGCTGCTTCTTGAAGACCTGCTGGAAAACTTCACGGTGCTGTATCCGAGCGGCAGTTCAAGAAAGGTGCTGGAGCAGCTGCTGAAAAAATACAGGCCGAGGGGGCTGAAGATTCATGACTTTGAAATCATGAGCATTGGCTTGGATAATGGTATCCGTAGAGTGGCTACAGTCAATAAGGATGATTTCAAGGCGGTAAAGGAAATTGAGCTGATTGAACTGCCGAAGCGTAATGATTCGTGATCTGAGCAGGCATGGGGCTGCCGCCCCAAACCCTGCTTTCTTTTTTTACAAAAAAAAGAAACAAAAAAAATGGCTCTGGTCTGCGGCAGTCATCCAAAGAAGTCTCAGGTGACGAGGGGAGCAAGACAAGTGCGCTACGCTGTACCATGACGCTGCGGTCAACTGTAAAGACAGCCCCAAAAAAAATGACAAACAGCCGTCATTTTTTTGAGGCACCCAGTCTTGACAGTCGCCCTTGGTCATGGTGGAAAGAGCCTGTGAGAAAAAGGAAGAAAAAGCTCTTCCTTTTTCTCACTTTGAATTAAAACAGGCGGTTGTGCTGTTGGGTTTTCCGTTGGGTCAGCAGCCCAACAACACCCCTCAAAAACAACGGAAAATCAATAGGGTTGTCGGCCTTTCACGCCGACAACACCGGTTCGAATCCGGTTGGGGACGCGATGCAATATCAGGGAGTTAGCTCAAGCGAGCTGACTCCCTTTCTGTTTTTTGCCGCGTTGGGCTTTTTACGCAAAACCCGTCATTACACGTTCTGAGAAAATGAAACCATTCACATAGCTTATCGGTGACCCCAAATTCAAGTTCTTCACGGAACTTACACCTTACGAATTCACGGCCAGATTCGCTCATCCAGCCGCTCATTAATGTAAATCCTCGGCACCCGCTGACTGATGCTGGTCAGCACCTCGTAGCTGATGGTGCCGAGCTGCGCGGCGAGATCGTCCGCAGTGATGATTTCATCGCCCTGCTTGCCGATCAGCACCGCCTCATCACCGTTGTAGGCCTCGCCGCCGCCGATATTGACCACCAGTTGATCCATGCAGATCGTGCCGACCACCGGATATTTTCTGCCGCGCAGCAGCACCTGCCCTTTGTTCGACAGGCCACGTGAATAGCCGTCGGCGTAACCCACCGGCAATGTGACCGCCCGGCAGTTTTCCGGTGCAGTCCACGTTCTGCTGTAGCCGACCGTGCTTCCTTTCAAAATCACCTTGAAATACATCACCTTGGCCCGCAACGACAGGGCGGGCCGCAGCTGCGCCTCTGCCGCAGTGTGCGGTGAAGGATGACATCCGTACAGCATGATGCCCGGCCTGACCATGTCCAATTGACTGTCAGGCAGGCGCAGGATGGCGGCGGAATTGGCGATTTGCAGCAGCGGCTTGGGCGCGTTGTGCCGTTCATAAAACCGAACCGCTTCTGCAAAGCGTTCGAGCTGAAGGCGGGCGAAGCTGAGGTCGTCGCTGTCGGCATTGGCGAAGTGCGAGAACACAGACACCACATTGACTAATTTCTCCGCCTGCAAGGCTGCCAGAAAGAGCTTGTCGGCATTAGAATGCCTGATGCCGATTCGCATCATGCCGGTGTCAATCTTCAGATGAAGATTGACCCGTTTTTTATAAAACGCTGCGGACTCAATGATGAGCTGGAGCGCGTCAACTGAGCCAACTGTGAAATCAATCTGGTTTTCAATGAAGAGGCCGATCTGGAATTTGGAGAACGGCCCGGAGGTGATGATGGGCGTGGTGATGCCCGCCTTGCGCAGCTCCAAGGCTTCTTCAACAAAGGCGGTGCCGAGATAGTCAACGCCTTCTGCCGCCAGATGCGCTCCAATCCGCGTCAATCCGTGACCGTAGGCATTGGCCTTGATCATGGCGATAATCTTGCGGCCCGGAGCTTTTTCCCGCACCACATGCAGGTTGTGGCTGATGCAGGCGAGGTCAACCACTGCGGCGGCGCGGTGGTACAATTCGGCGACAGACAGGGACATTGCGCGGAGAAAAAAGGAAAAATCAGCGGCGGCGCAGCCAGTTCAGCCACTGCGCCCAGCCGTGGCGGCTGGACAGCAGCAAGGCCCAGCCGATGGCGAAATAGACCGCGCCGAGGAGCGGGCCGGGCTTGAAAAAAACGCGCAGCAGGATGCCGCAGCTCATCATCAGGACGACGAGCAGCCACGTTTTCCACGGATAAACCGCGCCAAGGCAGGTGTTGTCGCTGAAGCCCATGATACGGCGCAACGTTTTTTTTGCAGTTTTATCCAGCACCGTCAGCGACTTGGCCGTGCCGATCAGCAGCGCGATGAGCAGCAGGCGCAAGGTCACATGCAGCCCCATCCAGCCGAGGCCGCGTTCCATCAGCATGATGCCAACCGCCGTCCAGATCAACGGCGCGGCAAAAAAATGAATGGAGCGGCTCACCCCCGGCTTCAATTTGTCAGTGATGTTCGGCATGGCGGCCATGAAATTTTTTCGTCAACGTTCTATTTGCCGAAGCAAACTTGCTTTGTCAAGGCTTCATAGTAGCGGCAAATTTTCTTTTGCAAAGATATCAGCTTGCTAGTATAATAAAAAAGGCAGGAAATTTTTTCCAAACAATCAGCCGCAGGAGGATGAAGAAATGGTTCGCAATATACTAATTGTGGTGGTTCTGGCCATAATCTGTGTGCCGTCATGGCAGATCGGCTCGATTATGATTCAGAAAAAATCAATCAGGCAGACACTGCACGAGCACGCCAATAAAATCAAGAAGTACGAAGTTGACATGGTCAAGGATCAGCTCAAGAAAAAGCTGACCGAAATGCAGGTGCCTGCTGAATTCAAGCTGGAGCAAAAAGAACAGTGGAAGATCAAACTCACCTATGTTTACAAGGCATCAGCTGCTGTTTTCGGCCACACCTATTATCAGGTGAATGAGCAGATAGTGGAAGAAACTGAAGACAGCAATTTCTCAAGGGAATAGAAGCCGCAGTTTCCCTTTGTTGGTGTCCGGCATAAAAAAAGCAGCCTCCGAATGGACAGGCTGCTTTTTCTTTCTCATGCTCCAGAAAACTCAGTTACACTCAGGACAGTCGCGGACAAGACGCACACCAGATTTGTTCAGTCGTCCATTGACCATTGTGTTACCATACTGTGTACTAAAATCTATATACCATGAAGAATTAGCTAGAAGCGCATCAACTGCCGGAGAATTAGACCATGCAGTTGCAATTGCGGCTGGAAATGCTGACAGATTGAGAGCTGGAAGCTGGCATTTCTCTTCCACAATGGACTGCAACTCCTTGATATTCGGCAGCCGCCAGCCAGTTTTGTTTGCAAATCCAGAACCGTTGTTTAATGCGTTTTGCGCCGGCGGCAGAGTCAGTGCATCACTCCACGCATAAGAAGTTGTTCCTGACGCTGTACAGGCACCATTGGAATAGGTGAATCCTTCCGGGCAGGATTTCCACATCAGCTTGGTTTTATTATCAGAAACAGTGCCATTTGTTGTATCAACCGTCTTCAGATGACCAGTTGTTGCCGTTATGTTTGCATTACACTGTTGTTGGGCGAAAGAAGGAGCTGCCGCCGCAAACGTGATCATAGCCAGAAACAATACTCGGATATACATTATATTCCTCCAGAATAAGGAAGCATCATGCAACGATTGACGGAGATCAGTTAGCCTTGCGAACCAGCATCACGCTGTTAATATTCACTTTGCCGTACCGGACAGTGCTGCCACTAAGAAAGTTTACCGCCCAAGCATCTAAAGAATTTGAAGCAGCTGGGGTTGAACTCCAGAAAACGGCATTGTTTGTTTTGTCTGAGTTCGCGTTGGTCAGGTTAATATTTGGGAAATAATTCCCTTCAGTCGCAGTATTACTTTTACTGCTGTTGACAAGCCCGGCCAGCTCCTTGATCGTCGGCAGCCGCCAGTCTGCCTTGCCGCACCATGCTGGAGGTGGAGTAGGATTGTTTTCCTCTTGGCCTCTGGCGATCTTAACATAAGCTTGCGTGTTGCTTCCACCATTGTATTCGCCAATATTGCCGCCGTTATTCATTGTTTCTATATCATTATACCACGGACGTTCTTTCGGGTCTGGTATTACTGATGAATTAGGCGGAGTCAGTGGATCAGGGTTGACTTGCCAAATCAGACCAGTGACATTGTCTTTAACAAAAGACCACGGCAATTGAGAATACGGCAAACTTTGATTAGCCAGAGGAGTGCAGTTGTTATCCAGCTTAATGAAGCTGAAGCCTTTATAGCCATCGCTGTCGCTGTTGGTGGCAGCATTAGCATCTCTGCCGAAATCTGCATCCTCCTGACCAGAACTGCCTACTTTGCTGATGATGCCAGTATCATTCAATGTGCCTGAAGCTGAAGGGCACGACATGTTGCTACAGGTGCCAGTGCAGCAATAATTGCCATAACTGCTGCCAGTGCAATTTGCATCTGTAGTACAGGTGTTGACGCACGGATGATTGCTGGTGCATAATCCGCCGCAGCAGTAATTGCCATAGCTGCTGCCAGTGCAATTTGCATCTGTAGTACACGTGTTGACGCACGGGTGATTTGCAGTGCATATCCCGCTACAGCAGTACGCGCCATAGACGCTGCTTGCGCAGTCCGCATTTTGAGAACATTTATCCCTTTTCGCCGCCAGAATCGGTGGCATCTCCAAAGCCAAATTTGCAGCAAAGCTCGCTGACGGCTCGGCGGCAACCACCGCCAGTCCCAGCAGGAACAATACCTTTTTCATAACACATCCTCCTTGATGAAATTTATTTTCATTCATTATAGCACAGAATGAAGGGCTGCTTCAATTTTTTCTTTACCCAAAAAACAGCCGCGTGGCGTTCAGCCAGCTCTCAGCACCGCCGCCACATCCTCTTCCCGCACCTGATCGGTGATTTTCACCGCGCCGACGCGCTCCGGCAGGACATAGAAGACCCTGCCGCCCACCGTTTTTTTGTCGGTGAGCAGATATTTTTTGATCGCCTCGCGGTCAAGATCGGCAGGCATTGCGGTTGGCAGGCCGTAGGCGGCGATCAGGCGGCGGATGCGCTCCGCCTCCGCTGCGGCCAAGCAGCCCGTGCGCACCGCCAAATCCGCTGCCGCGCACATGCCAATTGCCACCGCATAGCCGTGAATCAGCTGGAAGCCGGAAGCCGCCTCCACCGCATGGCCGATGGTGTGGCCGAAATTGAGTATCCGGCGCAGGCCGCCTTCGCGTTCGTCCTGCTCGACCACCCACGCTTTGATTTCGCAGCAGCGGGCGATGAGCTTGGTCAGCACGTCCTGCTGGAGAGCAAAGACAGCTCCTCGGTTTTGCTCCAAAAAAGAAAAAAACTCAGCGTCGTTGATTACGCCATACTTGATGACTTCAGCTAAACCGCCGCGCAGCTCTGCAACGGGCAAGGTCTTGAGCACGTCAGTGTCAATATAGACGGCCTTGGGCTGATAGAAGGTGCCGACGAGATTTTTGCCTTCCGGGATGTCCACGCCAGTTTTGCCGCCGACGGAGCTGTCCACTTGCGAAAGCAAGGTGGTCGGCACTTGGACAAACGGAATACCGCGCAGATAGATTGAGGCGAGAAAGCCGGTGATGTCGCCGGTCACGCCGCCGCCAAGGGCAATGAGGGCGGTTTTGCGGTCAAAGCCGCGCTGGGCCAGTTCGCTGGAGAGCGCGGCGACCGTCTGAAGATGCTTGCTCGCCTCACCTGCCGGAAAGGTGAGCAGCTCGGCTTGCAGGCCCGCTGCGGCCAGTGATTGCATGAAGCGGCTGCCGTACAAGGCCGCCACCCGGTCGTCGCTGATCACGCCGTATTTGCTGCCGATTTTGCGCGTGCGCAAATCAGTGCCGATTTTGTCCAGCAGGCCGGAGCTGATCCGAATCGGATAGCTGCGCTCGCCAAGGCCGACGGTCACTAAGGTTTCTGTCATATTTTGCCCTTCATGCACAAAGTGTCCGTGCTCCCACAGCTCATTGCAGGACAGGTCTATCTCATCATTCCAAGAAACACCGAAGCCGCCTGGATCAACACGCACTTGCTGAAACAGCACCTCGTCGGTCAAAGCACGGAATACTTCGTGCCGTTCTATCATCGGGTTAAGATCATACCGCTTCATCTCGCCGCTCATGAAACGCGCCAGCAGCCGCAGACCGGGCAGAGGAATGATTTCCGCAACTTTGTGGAACAGCATTATTCTAGCGGCGGCAATGCGCTGAACTGCTGAGAATTCCACATTTTCAGCAACGTGCCCTGATGCGTTTTTGTCCACTCCTGCACCAATGCCAGAGCCTTGGGCGGAAGATCGCCTTCCAGCATAGTCAGCGTTTTGATGTCCACTGCCCCCATATATTCACCGTAAACAGCATGGATATGCGGCGGGCTATGCTCTCTTTGCTGAAAATACATCTTAATGACCATTCCATAAAATTTTGCTATCACTGGCATGATTATTTTTCGCAATGTTTAAAATCAGAGAGAACACCTGCAAAGCTGCTGATAATCGCTTTAAGAACTTTCAATATCCTGAAAATATCCTGCAAATCAGCCTGCCGGGTTGCCAAATATCCTTCGCTGATTGAATAGGCGCGTTGCTGAAGTGTCATGAAATGCCAGACCTCGCCTTTCACGTAACAGCCATAAACCGGCAGGCGATGTTGATTGATTTCCTGCGCAACCAGCATGGCCGCAAGCACTTGTCCCGCAGGATCACCTTCCGGGTCTTTTTCTTTTTTATATTCCTGAAGGCAGAAATACGGCTGCTGCGGCTCACGGAAACCAGAAGCAATGATGCCGTCCGGCCTGCCGCCCATTTCAATGCCGTCAACTGTGCCGCTTAAAGGACGTTCCGCAAAAAAATTAAATTCTTTGGTGCTGAATCTGACAAGCGCCATCACCGGGCCGATAAAATTATAAGCCAGCTCGGTTTCATTCCAGTCATACACATGCGCTGCAAGCAGGCTGCGGAATGAATGCAATGCCTCTTGCTCAAAAGGAGAAATTCCAGCCTGACCAGCCAGCCAGCTTTTGAGAACAGGATTGTCATCCGTGAAAGTAAGACTGAAGGTGCGGTCTAATTCAGCTAACGTCCATTCTTTGAAGCTGCGCATTTATGATGCAGAAAAAGATGAACGTCTTGCTATTGCAATCAAAGCATGCAGTGCCTCATTTACTGCCTTTGCATCAGGGAAAACCTGCATGACATCAGGGTCAAGACGGACTAAATCACCAAAGCCATTACGTTCATAGCCAACCCTTCTAACTCTCAATGTTTTCAGATCATATTCCGGCCTCAGCTCATCTTTTTCTTCAACCTTTTTCATAGCCTCTCCTCTCTGCTGGTGTCGCCTCTCTTGCACTGATCAAGCGAATGGAATTGCTGCGTTCCGCATATGAGACAAACAGCAAACGTTTTCGGCAAGATTCTCCGATTATGATATAACGGTTTTCATCATACGAATGATCTGGATCGTAGAAATCCACATATAACGGATCGTTAAAAACCGTTTTAGCTTCTTCAAAACTGACTCCGTGCTTCTCGATATTCGAAACTGCTTTTATCTCATCCCACTCGTAATCCACTTTTTTCTCGTCGCCTGTCGAAGAAACACAAAAGGATCGACGCAGCCGCCGATCCCTTTCATATCACTGCCGGAATGCAGCCCCCGGTTCAGCCTGCATCAGCAGCCGAATGCCTTTTGGAGGTTGGGGATGGTCTGCTTCTTGCGGCTCATCATGCCGGGAATCCACATGGAGTTGCCGCTCATCTTGGTGTTGAATGCGCCCTCGATGATGGAAGCGTCATCAGACAGCACCATCAGCTCGGTGCCCTCTTTGACAACATCGGTCAGCATCAGCAGCACGGTGTGCTGTCCGCCTGCGGCCTTCTTCTCTTTCATCGCATTGTATAGAGCCTCGCGGATGGCCGGGGTGGCCTGATCCAAGGCAGCAAGCTCCAGCTGACCGCAGCCAACAGTCTTGCCCTTCATGTCGAAGTCTTTGTAATCGCGGTTCAGCAAATCCATGGCCGGAACGCCCTCGATGGAGCTTTTCGCCTTCAGCATCTCCATGAACAGCGCGTCAGTGTCCTGCACAGCAGCAATGGTCTTCAGCTCGGCAACGGCCTTCTTGTCCTCGTCGGTGCAGGTCGGGGACTTGAAGTTGACAGTGTCGCTGAGGATGGCGGACATCATCAGACCGGCGATCTTCGGCTGAATAGCCACGCCTTCAACATCATAGAGCTGCTTCAGCACAGTGCCGGTGCAGCCAACTGGCTTGACGTAGCAGAAAATCGGGCTGTTGGTGGTCACATCGCCGATTTTGTGATGGTCAACAATGGCGACGACGTTGTCTGCGCTCAGATTGTCCGGGGCCTGCTTCAGGTCGCTGTGATCAACCAAAGCAACGGTCTTGCCGGTTGCATCTTTCATGATCTCCGGCGCAGGCACGTTGAAGCGGCGCAGCACTGCCTGGGTCTCCGGGTTCAGCTCGCCCTGCATGGATGCAATCGCGTCAGTGCCCTTGGCCTTCAGCAGCTCGGCGTAAGCAATCGCGGCGGTGACGGAATCGGTGTCCGGGTTTTTGTGACCAGTTACATAAACAGCCATCATGTTTTCCTCCTTGAAGGAATGAAAGTATGCAGCAATGTATTGAGGGTGCAGGCACCGCTGAAAACGGCCCCGGTGTGGACTGAAGCAAAATGTTTCTGTACTATTTAGCCCTTTCGGCAGGCAGCGTCAAGGGGAATTCTCCCGCCCCTGTGGCGACCGACGAGTTTTTCTTTGCCGACTTCCGCAGCAATCTGATAGAGTAGAGTTGACCATTCAAAAAAATCCATAAAACAGCAGGAAAGCCATGGCAAGCAGGAAACGCGGGAAGGCGGAGAAAACGGAAAAGAAGCTGACGTTCCAGTCTGTCGCTTTGGGCTGCACCGTGCTGGCGGCGGTGCTGGCCGGAGCCTGGGTTCTTTTTCCTCAAGAAATGAAAGAGGCGGTCAAGCTGGCGGGCAAGGCCGCCGGTCTTCAGCCGCCGGATGAGCCGAAAAAGCCGGAAGCCTCGCCGTTTCCCATTTTGAAGCCGGAGCAAGGCGGAGCCGTGACGGCGCAGACAACGCAAGCGGAGCCGCCGCCGGTGAGCGTCAAGCTGCCTTCAACACAGCCGGAGCTGCCTGCGCTTGTCCCGGCTGGCACCGGACAGCCCGCGCCTTCCTCTCCGCCGATGAGCTGCTCACAGGCGGCAGAAAAGCTGCGCGGTTTTATAGATGGACTGGAGAAAAAGGAATATCTCAAGCAGTTCAATCTCAAGCAGCCGCTGCGCAAACAGTTGGACAGTCTGAAGGACAAGCTGGCCGCCAAACCGCCTGCGGTGGTGCGCGAGACCGATGACCTCTACACGGTGATTTCCAACACTGCCCATTTCTTCCGCGTCATTGGCAAGGACAACATCCAGCTGTTGAAAACGCTGCTGGAGCAGGAGCAGGGAAAAATCGAAGAAATGGTCGCCGCGCTTCATGCCGCCAGCATCGGCCCGGACTGCCCGGCGGACACCATTCAGGTTCCCTTCAGCACGGCCTACGAGTATTCCGTCTTCTTTCTCAACACCATCGGCGGGCGTTCCTATCTCTTCCGGCGCGAGGCTAAGGTGCGTCTGCTGATCAACTATTATGCCCTGCTGCTGATTGACGAGGCGGACAGCAAAAATCTCAATACCCACGGGACCGATATCAGCAGCCTGATTCAGCCGCTGATTCGAGAAATTGAGGCTACTAATCAGCTCGCCCGCAAAGAGGAATATTTGGCCAAGCTGCGCGGTTTGGCGGAACGGCATCCGCTGCGCTGATGCTTGATCTTTGCCCTGACTCCGTTTAGAATGACATCTTCGGAACCAAGCCTGCTTGCCAAACTTCACTTAACCAAAAGAACGGGACATGGACGAGAAAAAGAAACTGAACTGCTGGGAGTTCAAGAAGTGCGGTCGGGAGCCGGGAGGCGCGAAAGTCCATGAGCTGGGAGTTTGTCCAGTGGCTGTCGAGCAGGGAGCGGACGGCGTTCACGACGGCAGCAACGGCGGACGCTGCTGCTGGGTGGTGGCAGGTTCGCTCTGCAAAGGAGAACGGCAGGGCTGCTATGTGGAAAAATTCGGCGACTGCCACAAATGTGATTTCTACGAAGCGGTACGGCGGGAAGAAATGCCGAATTTCAAGTTGGGCATCACCATCCTGAATGAAATCAAGCAGCGGAAGAAAGGCTGATGACCTGTCTTTTTTTCGTTGCGCGGTTCAGGCGGCGCAGCAGTTCGGCATATTTTTTCATAGCGGCTGTTCTGTTTTTAGCGGCGTTCTTCGGCAGGCTGCCGTCCGCCGCCGCTGCGGATGCGGTCAAGACAGCAGTTTATTGGGCTGCTGACCATGCCCGGCCCGGCGAGACAGTCCCGCTGGCCGTTGTGGTTGAGATTGGCGAAGGTTTTCATATCAATGCCGATGCCAGCCAAATCAAACCGTCTGGCTCCTTCCGTCCCTATCCCACCGCGCTGACGGTAAGCCGGGCGGACGAAGGGCTGCGCCCCGAAGCTCCAATTTATCCATCTGCGCAGCCGATGAAAGCCCAATATGCCAAAGACGGGCTGCTGTCCTTCGTCGGGCAGGCGATACTTTATCTGCCGGTGCATTTTACCCAGCAGCTGCAGCCCGATTCGCAGTCCAGCCTGACGCTGGAGTTGAAATACCAAGCCTGCACCGAGAGCCAGTGCCTGCTGCCGCAGACAGCCGTTTTGACGGCTTCTCTCCCTGTTGCCGCTGCCGGGACGGATGTGGCCGCCCGCAATCAGCAGTTTTTCGCGGCCTACGGGCAACAGCGGAAAACTGCGGGCGATGCTGTGCGCTTCAATTTTTTCGGCTGGCATTTTTTCGTCAACGGCTCCTCATGGGCAGGAATACTCGTGCTGCTCGGCACAGCGGCCTTTGGCGGAATGCTGCTCAATTTCACGCCCTGCGTTTTGCCGCTGATTCCGATCAAAATTATCAGCCTGTCCTATGCCGCAAAAAACCGGCGGCAATGCTTCTTTCTCGGCTCGGCCATGTCCTTGGGCGTGCTGACCTTCTGGCTGGCCTTGGGCGGAATGATCGCACTGGCAAGCGGTTTCAGCACCACGAATCAGCTCTTTCAGTATCCGGCCTTCACCATCGGCATCGGGCTGATTATCGGCATCATGTCCTTGGGCATGTTTGATTTTTTTTCTGTCCGCCTGCCGGAATGGCTGTATCTGCTCCATCCTGAGCAGGACACCCTGCACGGCTCTTTCGGACTGGGCATCTTGGCTGCCGTGCTTTCCACTCCTTGCACCGCTCCGTTCATGGGCGCAGCGGCAGCATGGGCCGCAACCCAGCCGCCTGCGGCCACGCTGAGTGTTTTCGCCGCCATCGGCAGCGGCATGGCCTTTCCGTACTTGGCCCTTTCCGCCGCGCCGCATCTGGTGCGCAAAATGCCCCGCAGCGGCCCGGCCAGTGTGCTGATCAAGCAGGTGATGGGCCTGCTGATGCTGTCTGCCGCCGTATATTTTATCGGAGTCGGCGCGGCGACACTGCTTGCCTCGCCGCCGGAGCCGACCAGCAGGCTGTACTGGTGGCCGGTGATGGCATTGTCGTTGACTGCGGGCGGCTGGCTGGCATGGCGTACCTTTCATATTTCCCCCGGACGGCCCTTGAAAGTTTTCTTCATGGCTGTCGGTGTGTTGCTGATAGTGCTTTCCGGGTATGGCGCGATTCATCTCACGGACAGAGGGCCTGTCAGCTGGGTCTATTACACCCCGGAACGGTTCAAAAAAAGCCTTGATGAGGGCAAGGCGGTGCTGCTGCTTTTCACCGCTGAATGGTGCCTGAACTGCAAAGCTTTAGAGCAGGGCGTGCTGGACAGCCCGAAGATTGTCCGCCTGCTGGGCCGCGACGAGATCGTGCCGATGAAGGTGGACATCACTGGCAGCAATCCGCCGGGCAGGGACATGCTGCGGCAGGCAGGCAGCCTGAGCATTCCGCTGCTGGTGGTTTTTTCCCGCAGCGGCCAGCAGATATACAAAAGCGATTTTTACACGACAGAGGAGCTGCACGGTGTGATAACTCGTGCGCTGCGCAAGCAATGACGCTTACTTTCCGCGCTCCGGCCAAGATCAATCTCTATCTGAAGATACTTGGCAGGCGGCCTGACGGCTACCATGAGTTAGACACGCTCATGCAGAAAATCGCGCTGTATGACGAGCTGGAGCTGTCGCTGCCCGACACACCCGGCATCCAGCTCATCTGCCAACATGCTGATTTGCCGGAAGATGAGGGCAACATAGTTTTCCGGGCCGCACGGCTTTTTTTAGAACAAACCGGCAAAGCAGACTTCGGCGTGCGGATCGTTCTGCGCAAGCGCATTCCGCTGGCCGCAGGCTTGGGCGGCGGCTCCAGCGACGCGGCGGCGGTGCTGCGCGGGCTGAATCAGCTCACTGGCGCAGGCTGCACGACCGAAGAGCTGGCGGTGATGGGCCTGCGGCTCGGCGCGGATGTGCCCTTTTTCGTGCAGGAGCATCCTGCGGCGTGGGCGGGCGGCATTGGCGAGCGGCTGGAGCCTGCCGAACCGCTGCGCGGCTGCACCGTGCTCTTGGTCAATCCCGGCATCGCGGTCTCGACCAAATGGGCCTACGAAACTTTTTCGCAAACCGCCGGGAGAATTGCATTGACAGCGGCGGGGAAAAAGTTTAATCTCTCCAATTTTTCAAACGAATCCGGCCTCCCTCTGCGGCGGCGGGCTTTTTTGCCGTCCGACCTGCTGAACGACCTTGAACGGGTCACAGCAGAAAAGCACAGGGTGATCGGCAGGCTGAAGGCGCGGCTTTTAGCTGCGGGCGCGGCAGGAGCGATGATGTCCGGCTCTGGCTCGACCGTCTTCGGTCTCTTCATCGCCGGAACAGAAGCGCAGGCGGAATCCTGCCTGCGGGAATTGCAACAAGAATACGGACAGGCGTACTTGGTCGCTCCGCTGACCTGAAAGCCAACGGCTGTCCACAGCAAATTTGCTGCGCAGGAATTGATGCAGGACTGGGGTGTCGTCAAGCGGTAAGACACAAGGTTTTGATCCTTGCATTCGGGGGTTCGAATCCTCCCGCCCCAGCCATTCTCTGCCAGAACTATGTGAGATTCTGAAATGCCCAACGTAATGAAGATTTTCACCGGCAACGCCAACCCGGAAATCGCGCGGGAAATCTGCAACTATCTCGACATTCCGCTCTCCAGCGCGGAAGTGAAGAAGTTCAGCGACGGCGAGATTTCGGTGGAGATCGGCGAGAACGTGCGCGGCACAGATGTTTTTGTCATTCAGCCGACCTGCACGCCGGTCAACGACAACCTGATGGAGCTGCTGATCATGGTTGACGCGCTGCGCCGGGCCTCGGCGCGGCGGATCACGGCGGTCATGCCCTATTACGGCTACGCCCGGCAGGACCGCAAGACCAAGCCGCGTGTGCCGATCACGGCCAAGGCGGTGGCGGAAATGCTGATGGCCGTGGGCACGCGGCGCGCCCTGTGCATGGACCTTCATGCGGGTCAGATTCAGGGATTCTTCAACATCCCGGTGGATCATCTGTA
Source organism: Candidatus Electronema sp. JM (assembly GCF_048287415.1). NCBI lineage: Bacteria > Pseudomonadati > Thermodesulfobacteriota > Desulfobulbia > Desulfobulbales > Desulfobulbaceae > Candidatus Electronema > Candidatus Electronema sp. JM. The sequence goes on along the minus strand of NZ_JBLWEN010000035.1, from coordinate 70,547 downwards.
TTCCGCGCCGGTGATGCTGGAGTACATCCGCAAGAATATTGACGACGACGTGGTCATGGTCTCGCCGGACGCAGGCGGCGTGGAGCGCACCCGCGCCTTTGCTAAGCGTCTCAACGCGGATTTAGCCATCATTGACAAGCGGCGCGAGCGGGCCAACGAGTGCGAGGCGATGAACGTCATCGGCAACGTGCAGGGCAGAACCGCCATTCTGCTTGACGACATGGTGGACACTGCCGGCACGCTCTGCGGCGCGGCGGCGAAGCTGAAGGAATGCGGGGCAAAAGAAGTGCACGCCTGCTGCTCGCACGCCGTGCTCTCCGGCCCGGCCATCGACCGGCTCAACGCTTCGGAAATCAAGTCGCTGGTGGTGACGAACTCCATCCCCATGCGCGACAAGGCCGAACGCTGCGACCGCATTGTGGTGCTGTCTGTCGGCGAGCTGCTGGGCGAGGCGATCAGCCGCATCCATTCCGAAGATTCGGTCAGCTACCTTTTTGTGTGATATTTCTGAATTCTGCTGAAAAACGTCGGCAGGAGCTGATTACCCGCTCTGCCGCCTTTTTTCTTGATACTTTCTGGATGAAAGGGAGAACATTATGCTGCAAGTGAACATGTCAGCCGCCAAACGGACGGCTTTTGGCAAAGGCGAATGCGGGCGGATGCGGGCAGCCAAGAAGACTCCGGCAGTGGTCTATGGCAAGGGTCAGGCGGCCATGCCGCTGGAATTTGACGCAGCGGCTCTGTATAAAGATCTGCTCTTCATTCATAGCCGCAACGCTGTGGTCACCTTGAAAATTGAGGGCGACGAGAAGGCCGAGCGTCATGCTGTGGTGCAGGAAATCCAGAAAGCACCGAATGTCGAGCAGGTGCTGCATGTCGATTTTCTGGAGATCGAACTGGATAAGCCGGTGAACCGCCCTGTGCCGCTGCGCCTGACCGGTGTGGCCAAAGGCGTGGAGTTCGGCGGCGAGCTGTCGGTGCTGAAACAAAGCGTGGTGCTGCGCGGCTGCCCGTTGGACATTCCCGACGAGATCGTTGCTGACATCACTGAGCTGGATAAAGGCGGCAAAGGCCTGACCTGCGCTGACCTCAGCCTGCCTGCCAAGGTGGAGCTGATGGATGCGCCGTCGCAGGTCTACGCACTGGTGCTGTAAGCCAAGTTTTGTAGGGGCGGTTCGCGAACCGCCCCTACCTCGTTATTGAACCGGAAGATTTTCTTCCGGTTTTTTTATTTATGGACAAATGACAGACGGATATCTGATCGTCGGCTTAGGCAATCCCGGCCCGGAATACGAACTGACCCGGCACAACGCAGGCTTTCTCGCCTTGGATTATCTTGCCGATCAGCGCGGCTGGCCGCTGAACAGCGAGAAATGGCAGGGTATCTGCGGCAGCGGGCGGCTGGGCGCGGCGCGGATATTTTTGGTCAAGCCGCAGACCTACATGAACCGTTCCGGCGACTGCGTGGCCCGCTTTGCTGACTTCCACCGCATTGAAGCCGGACGCATTTTGGTCATTCACGATGACCTTGATCTGCCCGCCGGAAAAATCAAAGTCGCGGCCAAAGGCGGCGCAGGCGGCCACAACGGCATCCGCTCGCTCATCCAGCAGCTTGGCAGCCCGGATTTCGTCCGCCTGAAAATTGGCATAGGCCGTCCGCCGCGCAATGAAGACGGCCAAGGAATCCCGATTGAACGCTACGTGCTCTCCGCCTTCAGCGGCGATGAGCTGGAGCTGTTCAACAGCCGTCTGCCGCTGATTCAAGAGGCGGCGGAGCTGTTCATCAGCCAAGGCGTGGAACGCTGCATGAGCCAGATCAACGGTCGGACTGCCGAGCAGCAGCGGCCTTGAACATACATTTCAAATTCCTTGATTTGCCAGAACCGCAAAAATATGTTACTCTTGTGACCCTGAGCAGTTCAATGTGTCTGCACAATGCGGTCAGCCGGAGGAATCATGAGCGAAGTCAAGGAACAAGTCCGATTCGCAGCAGGCGACATGGCCGTGTACCCCACCCACGGGGTCGGCCAGATTGAAACCATCAAAGTGCAGAAGGTCGGCGGCATAGATCAGACCTTCTACGTCCTGAAATTGCTGGAAAGCGGCACAACCATCATGGTGCCGACCTCCAGCAGCCGCACCGCCGGTCTGAGGCCGGTGATCTCGCAGAACGAGGTCAGGCAGGTCGAGGATATCCTCAAAGACCGGGACAGCAAGATCAGCACCCAGACATGGAACCGACGTTACCGTGATTACATGGATAAAATCAAGACCGGCTCGGCCTTTGAGGTGGCGACCGTGGTGCGCGACCTCTTGGTGCTCAAGGGCGACAAGGAGCTGTCCTACGGCGAACGGAAGATGATGGACACCGCCAAGGGTCTGCTGATCCGCGAGCTGTCTGTAGCCCGGCAAATGGATGAGGAGCAGGTCGAGCAGCAGTTGGAGGAGATTTTCGCCTGACCAGCATGGACGAGGCCCGGTCTTTTTTGGTGCAGCCGCAGGAGGCCGGGCTGCGGCTGGATCATTATTTAGTCCGGCAGCTGCCGGAGCAGAGCCGCTCCAGTCTTGACCGGCTGATCCGCACTGGTTCTGTGCTGGTCAACGGCGCAGCGGTCAAACCGGGCTGCAAGCTGCGGGCTGGCGACAGTGTCAGTCTTGTCTTGCCGCCGCCGTCCGCTGCGGACAGCCGCCCGCAGCCGCAGCAGGTTGATTTTCACGTCATTTACGAGGACGAGTATCTGGCGGTGATCAGCAAGCCGCCCGGTTTGGTCGTCCATCCTGCCGCCGGGCACAGCGGCGGCACCTTGGTCAACGGCCTGCTCCACCGCTACAGCGAGCTGGAGCTGCTTGACGGCGAGCGGCCTGGCCTTGTCCACCGTCTCGACAAGGACACATCTGGCATCATGCTCGCCGCCCGCACCGAGACCATGCACCGCCTGCTCTCCGCCGCTTTCAAGGAGCGGCATATCCGCAAAACCTACCACGCCCTCTTGCTGCGCAGCCCTGCTGCCGACGCTGGCCGCATTGACGCGCCTATCGCCAGGCATCCAGTCAACCGGCAGAAAATGGCGGTGCGGCAGCGCGATGGCCGTCATGCAGTGACTAACTGGCGCATTCTCGAACGCTTCCGCAACGGCTGCTGCTTCGCTGAAATTGCCATTGAAACCGGGCGCACGCATCAAATCCGGGTGCACATGTCATCCATCGGCGCGCCGGTGCTCGGCGACACGCTCTACGGCGGCAAAAGTCAAACTATTCAGGCCGAACGCCAGCTGCTCCATGCCTCCGAGCTGGCCTTCATCCATCCAGCGACCGACCAAGCCTGTCGCTTCACCGCCCCGCTCTGGCCGGACATGCAGGCTGTGCTCGATCAACTGCGGGAGCAATTCCACCTTGCCTGAGCTGATCGGCATCACTGGCGGGATTGGTTCTGGGAAAAGCCGTGTCTGCCGTTTTCTCGCTGATCTATGCGGCTGGCCGCTGCTCAATCTTGATCAAATCTGCCGCGAGCTGCTCCTGCCGGAGATGCTAGGCTGGCTGGCTTTGCGGCAGGCACTTGGGCGCGGTTTCTTCACTGCTGCTGGCGAGCTGAACCGGCCCAAGCTGCGCGAGGCCATCTTTGCCGATGCCGCCTTGCGCCAGCAGGTGGACAGTCTGCTGCATCCCTTGGCCAAGCAGGCAATGCTCCAGCAGGCCGCGCAGCAAATCACACCGCTGGTGCTGGCGGAAATTCCCCTGCTCTTCGAGGCGGGCTGGCAGGACAGCGTCAGTCGGATCGTGGTTGTTTATGCTGATGAAGCCGTGCGCTTGCGGCGGATTATGGAGCGCGATCAGGTCAGCGAAGAGCAGGCCCGGCGAGCCATTGCCGCGCAGATGCCGCTGGAGGATAAAGCGCAGCTCGCTGATTATCTTGTGGATAATTCAGGGGATTGGGAGGAAACTTGTGGGCAGCTAAGACAAGTGGCAGAAAGCATGACACCCTGCTGAACTGTAGTTTTCCTCACAAGCCTTATTCTTTCGCCGCGCGGCGGTCCAAAAATAAACTGAGCAGATACGCCCCGGTCGCAATGAGGATAATCACCGAGCCGCTGGGCAGGTTAAGATAGAAGCTCGCGCTCAGTCCGGCGGTGATGAAGACCGCGCAGACAGCGGTGGCGATGAGCATCATCTGGCGGATGCTGGCCGCGAAGCCGCCCGCAATGGCCGCTGGCAGGGTGAGCAGGGCAATGACCATGATGATGCCGACTATGCGGATCAGCAGGACGATGGTCAGGGCGGTAAGACAGAGCAGAAGCAGGTGCAGCCACTGCGTCCGCACGCCCCGGAGCTGGGCGTATTCCTCGTCAAAGCAGAGGGCGAGCAGCTTGTTGTAGAAGATGCCGACCACAGCGAGGATGACGATGTCTAATCCGGCGACAAAAAAGATGTCCTGCTTGGTGATCAAGAGGATGTTGCCGAACAGATAGGAGTTCGGATCAAAATAGCCCGGCGTTTTGGCGATGAAGAGATAGCCGATGGACATGCCGCCTGACCAGAGCGCGCCGATGATGGAGTCTTCGCGCTGTCCGGCGTGGCGGCTGACTTGGGCGAGAATCACGGCGGACAGCAAAGCGACGATCACCGCGCCCTGCATCGGCGTGATCCATGGAATGCCCGCCACAGTCTGGAGATACAGCCCGCCGCCGATGCCTGCTAAAATGCAGTGCGAGATCGCTCCGGCCAAATAGCTGATCCGCCGCACCACGACAAAGGTGCCGATAATACCGAAGGAAATCGAGGCTAAAAGGCCGGTGAGCAGGCCGTAGCGGAGGAAGGGCAGGTCGGGATCGGTCAGGGCGGCTAACAGCTCAGTCATGCTCATGCCCTCCGGGGCAGCAGCGGTGGTCGTGGCGGATCATGCGCAGGTCGCCGCCGTACATCTCGCGGATCAGCTCGCCGGTCAGTGCGCTGGTCGGGTGGACGTAAACCCGGTTGTTGACGCAAATAATCCGCTTGAAAAAGGTCGAGGAAAAGCCCACTTCGTGCGTCACCATCAGGACGATGCGCTCCTTGTTCAGCTCGGCCAGCAGGGCGAGCAGATGCTGCTCCGACTCACGGTCAAGGCTGGCTGTGGGTTCATCAAGAATGAGGATGTCGCCGCCGGAAGCCAAGGCGCGGGCGATCAGCACCCGCTGCCGCTGCCCGCCGGAGAGGGCGGAAAAAGGCCGCCGCGCCAAGTCGGCAAGTTGCACTGCGGCCAGCGCGTCCAAGGCAAGCTGCTTGTCTTGCTTTGTGTAGCTGCCGCTGAAATTGCCGCCGAGCCGGGCCATGCAAACCACCTCGATGGCGGAGATGGGAAAGCAGGCATCGTAGCGGGCGTATTGCGGCACATAGCCGATCCGCGTCCGCGCTTCAGCCGGAGGCAGGCCGCCGATGCGGATGCTGCCGCTGTCCGGCTCCAGCAGTCCGAGAATCAGCTTGACCAAGGTGGTCTTGCCGCCGCCGTTCGGCCCGACGATGCAGGCCGAGTCCTGCGGCCAGATGTCCAAGCTCACGCCGGACAGCACTGGAATATCGTGGCTGTAGGCAAAGCTCAGTTCCCGAATTTCGATGGCGGCTGCGGTCATTCTTTTCCGCCAAGTGCCGCGCTGATTTCCTTGGCCATGAAGTGCAGGTTTTCCGGCACATTTTCAGCCATCGGGTCAAGAACAGCAACTCGCCCGCCAATGGCCTTGGCCACGGTTTCCCCGTTCTTGCGGTCAAATTGCGGCTGGACAAAAATCACCTTGGCTTTTTCGTTCTTGGCCCTGCTGATCAAATCATAAAGTTGTTTAGGCGCAGGCGACTTTCCTTCAATTTCCACCGCCGCTTGGCGCAGACCGTAGGCTTTGGCAAAATAGCCGAAGGCCGGATGATACACAAGAAATGTTTGGCCCTTGAACGGCGCGAGCACTGTCTTCAAGTCCGCATCTAAAGTGGTCAGTGCAGCAGTCACGGTCTGCAAATTTTTTTCGTAGGCAGCCGCATTGGCCGCATCAGCCTCTTTCAAGGCGGCGGCTATTGTTGCCGCCATGCGTTGCAAATTCTGCGGATTAAGCCAGATGTGCGGATCAAGGCCGCCGAAATGCGCCTCTTCCTGCTCAAAATGACCGTGCTCGTGCTCGGTCATGGCAATCTTCTGCACACCGGCAGAGATGTCCGCCACCCGCACCTTGGCCTCGGATTGCTTGATTTTAGCCAGCAGCTCGCGCTCGAACTCTAGGCCAACGGAAAAATACACCTTGGAGCGGAAGAGAGTTGTCACCTGCTCCGGGGTTGGCTGCATCCCGTGCGGGTCCTGCCCTTTGTCGAGCAGCACGCTGACCTTGACCAGCTCGCCGCCGACCTGCTCGGCCAGCCATTTCTGAGGCATGATTGAAACCAGCACCGGCAGAGGTTCAGCCAAGGCGGAAGAAACAAAGAATAAAAGACAGCAGCACAGCGCGGAACACAGATTTTTGAGCATTTTTCGTTCAAATCTTCAAATTGGAGTTGCGGCAAGACTGCCTTCATCCTAAGAAGCCTTGAACTGTTTGTCAAGAACAGCCGCGTTCAGGCCAATTTCAAGCCGCTAGCCGCGCCGAGCTGCTCCACCAGCCTGCATGTGCTGAAATTACAGCTTCGCTTCTTATATTCATCAAACTATTCCAAGAAGTTGCGCTCACATTCCTCGCTGTGCAGGAGTTTGACCCCATGACCGCGCATAAGCCGCGCCCGAAAGAAACCCTGCTTGCTACAGAACTGGGCATATAGCTGGTCGCAACGGAATTCGTGCAGCATCGCCGCCGCTTCTGGGGAAATCGGGTCAAAACTCCAGCCCAAGACTATAGGCTTGCAAATTTCTATTAGAAATAATATGATGTTGTGCAAACCATCAGGCCTTATTTTTTTGCCAATGCCTGAAGCTAAATTTGAAATTATGCAGCGAGCAAGTTATTTTTATAACTGTGTCGGCAAAACAGCACTTATGCAAAATATCTCTTGGGGTGCAGAGGCGGCGATGAAGGCATTATGCTGAAAAAAAAGATCGGCGCGGCCAAAAAACATCTGTTCTGCTGCCTGCTGGCCGGAATGCTGGTGCTTGGGGCCGCTTATGTTCTTTCTGTGCTTTGGATGTATCAGCAGCAGGACGCAGTGCGCCAGAATGACTGGCGGGCTATGCTGACGGATGTGCATCAGCAGCGTCTGGCTGAGGGCGAAGAGCTGCTCCGCTCCCTCCTGTTAACCCTCAGCGGCAACAAAGAGCTGGCGAAATTCTTCGCCGACCGCGACCGCCCCGGCCTGCTTTTGGCGGCCCTCGCTTTTGAGCAGCCTTTGCGCCAGCACTCCACTATCACGCATTTTTATTTTCATCTCCCGGACAAAAGCTGCTTTCTCCGGGTGCATCAGCCAGAACAATTCGGCGATCAGATCAGCCGCATCACGCTGGAGCAGGCTGCCGCGCATGACGAGCTGGCGACCGGACTGGAGCTGGGGCCGCTGGGCACCATAACCCTGAGGGCGGTCATGCCGTGGCATGACGAAAACGGCACGTTGATCGGCTATTTGGAGCTGGGGCGGGAGCTGGCGACCTTTCTGCACGTTTTCGAGGAGCTGAAAGCTGTTGACGGCTATCTGCTCACCGTCGGCAAAGCGCATCTTGACCGGCAAGGCTGGGAGCAGGGCATGGCCATGCTTGGCCGCCCGGCGAATTGGGACCTTTTTCCCGACCGGGTGGTGCTTGTTGACCGTCTGCCGAAAGGTAGCACAAATTGCGGGCCGCCTGACCGCAACCAAGGTCTGCTGCGGAAAATTCTGCCCAGCAGCATGTTCTGCATGACCTGCCAACTCCCGTTGCGTGACGCAGCAGGCCGCGAGATCGGCAGCCTGCTCTTTGTCCGCGACGAGCTGGACAAGTTGCTGACAGTGCGCCGGATCAACACCTTTTTTCTGCTCACCCTGCTGACGCTGGCTTCAGGACTGCTGCTGTTTTATTATATTTTTCTGCACAAGCTGACCGACCGGCTGGCCGAGTCTGATGCCGTGCTGGAAGAAAGCCGCCGCCAGCTCGCCTTGGCCTTGGAAGTGGCCGGATTGGGCATGTGGGACTGGTCGCCGCAAAGCGGTGAGCTGCGCACCAACGACATTTTTTTCACCATGCTTGGCTATGCCCCCGATGCCTTTCCGCGCAACGGCCAGCTCTGGCGGGAGCTGATGCACCCGGAGGATTTCGCCGCTGTCAGCGAGACGGTGCGGAGCTTTCTTGACCGCGATGACGGCAGATGCAGGGTGGAATACCGCCTGCGGGCCGCTGACGGGCAGTGGCGGTGGATTCAGGCTTTAGGCCGGGTGCTGGCCCGGGACAGTGCAGGCCGGGCGGTCCGCTTCATGGGTGTGCATATTGACATCACCCGCAGCAAAGAGGCGGAAGCCGAGCTGACAGAGCACTACCAGCGTCTGACCACGTTCATGGAAACTTTGCCAGATGCCGCCTTTCTCAAAGACGGCGCAGGCCGTTGGCTGCTGACCAACGCGGTGGCGAGAAAACTTTTTCAAGTGGAGCAGCTACCTTGGCAGGGCAGAACCGACGCGGAAATCGGGCAAACGAGTCCTGCGCTGGAATCTGTCCTTGCCTCCTGCATCGCCAGTGACGAGCGGGCCTGGCAGAAACAGGCCATGCTGATTGAGGACGAATCCGCTCTTGATCAAACGGGCCAGCTCCGCCTTTTTGAAGTGCGCAAGATGCCGCTTTTTTTTCCAAACGGCAGGCGCAAGGCATTGGTGGTCATCGGGCGGGATGTCACGGAACGGCGGAAAATGGAGCAGCAGCTTATTGAGGCCAGACATGCGGCGGAAGCGGCGAGCCAAGCTAAGTCCAATTTTCTCGCCAACATGAGCCATGAAATCCGCACACCGATGAACGCGGTGATCGGCATGGCCCGGCTGGCTCTGGAAACGCCGCTCACCTCAGTGCAGCGGAATTATATCCAAACAATCAGCACATCGGCTGAACTGCTGCTCGGCATCCTCAACGATCTCCTTGATTTTTCTAAAATTGAAGCAGGAAAAATGGAGCTTGAGCAGATTGATTTCAGTCTGCGCTCCATTTTGGACGGCCTGCGCAGCCTGCTTGCCTTCAAAGCTGCGGAACAAGGATTGAACCTGCTGATTGAGGCTGACAGCGAGGTGCCGGACAGCCTCCGGGGCGACCCGCTCCGTCTCAGCCAAATTTTGATCAATCTCGGCAACAACGCCGTTAAATTCACTCAGCAGGGCAGTGTGTGCATCCGGGTTGAACTGGTTGATTTGAGCAGGCGCAGGGCGGTGCTGCATTTCTCGGTCAGCGACACCGGCATCGGCATGACGCAAGAGGAGCAGCAGCAGCTTTTCCAGCTCTTCAGCCAAGCGGACAACTCCATCACCCGGCGTTACGGCGGCACCGGCCTTGGGCTGGCGATCTGCAAAAAATTAGTCGAGCTGCTGGGCGGAGCCATCGGGGTTGAAAGCGTCTATGGCCAAGGCTCTGTTTTTTCGTTCACTGTGCCGCTGGAGCTGGGCGAGGCCGCTGGCGCGCAGGAGCAGCCGCCTGCTGCTGACACCGCCGAGCAACTGCGCGGCGCACGGATTCTGCTGGCGGAAGACAACGAGATCAATCAGGAACTGACAGTCGCCCTGCTCCGGCGCAAAGGCGTGGAAGTGACAGTCGCGAACAACGGCGCAGAAGCCTTGGAGCTGCTGCGTCACGCCAAATTTGACTGCGTGCTGATGGATATCCAGATGCCGGTCATGGACGGCTACACCGCCTGCCGGGAAATCCGGCGGCAGCCGCAGCACAAAAATTTGCCGGTGATCGCCTTGACCGCCAATGTCATGGCTGGAGATCAAGAAAAAAGCCGTGAGGCAGGCATGAACGGCCATGTCGGCAAGCCGTTCAAAGAGGAGGAGCTGCTGGCAACTTTAGGCCGGGTCATCGGAACAGACCGCCGTTTTGCAGCCCAGCCGCCAGTTCAGCCTCAGCCGCTGCCGGACAGCGCGTTCGCCGCCTTGGTCGGCATTGATGTGGACAAAGGTTTGGCCAACACCATGCACGATCAGGACTTTTACCGCCGGATACTCTGCCTTTTTCAGCAGGATCAGGCCGATTTTGCTGAGAAGTTCGCGACCGCCCTGCGCGGCGGCGACTTGTCCGCTGCTGCCCGGCTTGCGCATACCCTGAAGGGCGTGGCGGGCACTGTCGGCGCATCTGCCCTTCAAGAGGCGGCAGCGCAGCTTGAAATCTGCTGCCATCAAAGCGATACGGCGGAGCTGCTTTCCCCGCTCCAGCAGACTACAACCGAATTAGACCGGGTGTTGACCGGAATCAGAACACTTGCAGAACGTGACTGAACGCTATCTTCAGGCGGCTGCGTTCTTCTTGCCGTAGGTTTTGTCGTAATGCTCGCTTTGGTAAAAATCGCATTTCATGCAGCTCAAGAGTTTCATGACAAATTCGCCCTGCACTTTGCCGCCGCAGAACGTCCCGGCCACACGGGCGCATTGCTGGCCGTGATCAGGCCACGCAGGACATACGCCGTGCAATTTTGCCTTCAGACCGCCTGGTTCACGACCGCATTGCTTATATTCCCAGCAGTTCATAACTTTTCTCCCACATGGTGTTTGTGATCAGATTGAACGACTGATAATTGCCTGTCAGATGACATGCAAAAAATATGCCGAAATTCTGGGAAAATGCGGCGGGCGTTCTTGGCGGCCAATTTTGAGATTGATTTTCATTCCGATTAACAGGCGGCCATGCCAGCGGCACAGGTCGTGGTGAATATTTTTTACTCGCAGGATAAAAAAAGCGAGTATTTTCTACTCAGCCGAGCAAATTGATTCGGATTCTCCGGCGGAAATTTTTCTGGTATATACGCTGTTCTTTCCACCGCAACCCTACAAAACAAACAACAACATGACCTCACCAATCGGCCTGATCGCCGGAGGCGGCCAATTTCCCCTGCTCTTCGCGGAAGCGGCCAGCCAGCAGGGCCGCGCTGTGGCCGCCGTCTGCCATGTGAACGAGACCGCACCGGAACTTGAACAGCGCACCGCCTCTTGCTGCTGGGTGAAACTTGGCCAGCTCGGCAAAATTATCCGCTTCTTTCATGAGCAGGGCGTGACCGAAACGGTCTTCTGCGGCACCATTACAAAAACTCGCATTTTCCGCGATGTTCTGCCTGATATCAAAGGACTGCTGCTGTGGAATAAAATAGATGCCAAACTTGATGACGGCATCCTGCGGGCCGTGGCTGGCGCTTTGGAAGAGGAGGGCATCCGGGTGCTGGCCTCAACCTGCTATCTTGAACATTTGCTCTTTCCAAAAGGTGTTCTCAGCAAAAAAACACCCAGCCAAGAGCAGTGGGAGGACATCCGCTTCGGCTGGAATATTGCCCGGGAAATAGGGCGGTTGGATATCGGGCAGTGCGTGGTGGTGCGCGGCGGCTCTGTGCTGGCAGTGGAGGCGATTGAGGGCACAGACGCGGCCATCCGGCGCGGCGGAGAGCTGGCCGGTTCTGGCGCGGTGGCAATCAAGCTGAAGAAGCCGGGACAGGATTTTCGTTTTGATCTTCCGGCCACTGGTGCCAAGACCATCGAAACACTGGCCGCAGTCAACGGCATGGTGCTGGCGGCGGAAGCCGGGCAATCTCTGATTTTTGACCGCAACGCCATGCTGGCTGCCGCAGATAAAGCAGGCATCGTGGTCGTCGGAATTGAGGAAGGGGAAAACGGCGAGCTGCGCTGGCGATAGCTCCTGCTGGAGACAGGCCTCCACAACGAAAAATGTCGCTTTTCAGAGCAAAGTTAAGCGTGGATGAGCATGGCGGAGATTTTTACCAACAGCGATGGATGGAATCGGCTGCCCGCCCGCTGGCAAGATTCTGAAATCAGAGCAGATAAGCAATTCGTTTGCAAAAATACAGCATTTCAGCGAGTTCCGCCGCAGGCCGCCGCGCAAGGCGGTGATAATCCGGCGGCGTTTTTTCTGTCGCCGGAAGGGCCGACAGGGGGAAAAATCGGCCTGTATCGTTTTTGACGGCATCGGCAGTTTTCAGTAAAAAGGAGCGCAGCCTTGCCTCAGTCTCATTCTTGCCGTCGGAACCGCATTCTATGCTTTGGGAAACTGTCAAACAAACGCTGTCCTCTGCCCTGCCTGCCAGCGAATACAGCCTCTGGATCACGCCGATCACCTGTGTGCGCGAAACCAAGCAGGTGCTGGAAATTGCCTGCCCGGACCGTTTCTTCTGCGCCTGGGTGCGGGACCGCTACCTGAAGCTGATTGAGGCCAGCCTGAGCAGTCTGACCGGCAGCCCGCCTGCGGTTTCACTGACCGTCGCCGCCACGCCTGCACCGCAGCAGGAGGCGAACGGCTCCGGTCAGCTCCGCCTGCCCGGCATGAGCAAGTTCAAGGCCACAGTGCGCTCGCTCCATCCCGGCTACACCTTCGAGCAGTTCATGGTCGGCCAGTCCAACCTGATGGCCCGCGCCGCCTGCCGGGCCATCGCCGACGCGGATTTGTCTTTCGGCAGCAGCCTCTTCCTCACCTCCGGCACCGGCTTGGGCAAGAGCCACCTCACCCAGGCGGTGGTGCATCAGGTCATGCGCAGCGCGCCGCAGACCCGCCTGCATTACCTCACCGCCCAGCAGTTCTCCGCCGAGATGGTCAAGTGCATCCGCGAAAACAGCATGGAGCAGTTCTCCGGCAAGTTCATTCAGGGTTGCGACCTGCTCCTGATTGAGGATGTGCATACCCTGAGCGGCAAAACCAAGACGCAGGAAGAGCTGAATAATATTCTTGATTATTTGATTAAAGCTGGCAAGCGGGTCATCCTCACTTCAGCGGTGGCCCCGCGTGCGCTCAAAGGCGTGGACGAGGATTTCCGTTCGCGCATGACCTCTGGCTTGGTCACGGACATCAAGGCCCCGGAGTACAGCACCAGGGCGGCGATAATTCGTTCCAAGGCCGGTGCCGCCAGCCTGCCGCTGGGCGACGAACATATTCATCTTTTGGCCGAGCATTTGCAGGGCGACATCCGCCGGATTGAAAGCGCATTGCTCGGCCTGCGGGCCAAGGCCAGCCTCTGCAACATCCAGCCGGACACCGACATGGTGCGCGAGGTGCTGGAGGGCTTGGTCAGCATAGAGCAGGAGAAGAGCAAACGTCTCAGCGGCGAGTCCATCCGCGAGGTGGTCAGCAGCCAGTTCCGCGTTTCTGTTGACGAGCTGCTGTCCCGCTCGCGCAAGCAGACAGTCTCTTTCCCCCGCCAGATCGGCATGTACCTGACCCGTAAATACACCGAGGAATCGCTCTCCAGCATCGGCAGCCTCTACAACCGGGACCACTCCACCGTGCTCTACGCCATCAAGACGGTCAGCCGCGACATCGCCCAGAAAAGCAGCGTCCGCCAGCAGGTGGAGATGCTGACCGACAAGCTGGGCGGAGAGCAGTGAAGCATTTTCAGGAGTTGCGCAGTTAAAACAAGAAGCTGAACTAGTTGTTTTTGCCACTTGAGTTCTTAATTGAATAAAATCAACTTATTGGCGGTCAAACCGTGTGATTCCTAATTTAGTTCGGTTTATACTTATTATCTATTTGACTGATGCGAAAGCTTCAGGTATACTTTTTCCCTTTCCTAAAAAAGTAACGCTCTTGCTCAGCCGCCGCTGCTGTGCGATTGTTCAGATTTTTTCTTGACATGTCGGCATTTTTAGTCTTCACTGTTGATGGCTGCAGCAAGGGAATTTTTCATCAGCGCAGACAGATATCATGGAACAATATATACTGATCGGTTTCACGGCCTTTCTCGGCACGCTCTTCGCGGGCGGCGCAATCGTCCTCGCCAAGCTGCTCTCGTTCCGTTCACCGGACAGTCTGCACAAACGGCAGGCCTATGAGTGCTCGGAAACCCCAATAGGTGACGCGCGAATTCGCTTCAAAGTCGCCTTTTACATCTTCGCCCTGCTGTTCCTTCTGTTTGACATCGAGTCGCTTTTCCTCTTTCCCTGCATGAAAATTTTCCGGGCAGTGGCCAGCGGCGCGGCAGGCGCAGTCACCATCAATTTGCTCTATCTTGAATTGTTCGGCTTTATTTTTGTGCTTTTCTCCGGCCTGCTCTATGCGTGGCGCAAGGGGGTTCTGGTATGGGAGTAAATAACGGCGCATCGGCTTTAGTCAGGCAGTCCGGCCAGCTGATTGAACAATTGCCCGGCGGTGTCAAATTAGTTGATGCCGTCGAGCTGCTCGTCGCGTGGGGCAGGGCCAATTCTGTCTGGCCGCTGGTTTATGCCACGTCCTGCTGCGCGATTGAAATGATGTCCACCATCGCTGCTCGGCATGACATGGCCCGTTTCGGTTATGAAGTCATGCGCGCCAGCGTTCGTCAAGCGGATATGATTATTCTTGCCGGCACTATCAGCGAAAAAATGGCCAAAAACGTGGTCACGCTGTATGAGCAGATGCCTGCGCCGAAATATATCATCGCGATGGGTTCCTGTGCCATCTCTGGCGGACCGTTTTATTATGACTCCTATTCAGTAATCAAAGGCGGCGACCGGATAGTGCCGGTGGATGTGTATATTCCCGGCTGTCCGCCCCGGCCTGAAGCTCTGCTGCAAGGCGTGCTGAAGCTGCAAGAAAAAATCAAGCAGGAAGGCCGTCGCCGCCCGTGGCGGGTTGGCTGCACCTTGACCACGCCGTTTGAAGACCTGTTCAGCAAGGCGCAGGAGGAATGGGCCACACGGGAGAAACAGCGCGACGAGGAACTGCGCGAGGCCCGCGAGCAGTTCAAACGCGAGAATCCAACCGCTCCTGCCTCGCCCAAGCCTGCCCGCCTGAAAAAGGAAGAATTCCCGAATGTTCCCCGGAGAAAACCAGCGGCGCAAGGCATCAGCAACTGGACGCTGCTGCAAATAATTCAGAAAAAATTCCCCGCAATTGAGGTGTATGGCCATCCAGGCATCAGCGCAAAGCAGGTCGCCGAACTTGGCTCTGATTATATTCTTGATCTGGTTGTGCCGCCGGAGCAGTATCGGGAACTTGCCGAATATTTGAAAAATGAGCAAAGCCTTGGCTTGGACATGCTCATTCAGCTCACCTGCGTGGATTGGAAAGAGCATTTTGATGTCGTTGTTCAGCTGCTGTCTTGCCGTGACGGTCACAAGCTCTTCTTCCGCAGCAAAGCGGCAAAGCAGCCTGAAACCGGTGATGCGGAAATTGAGACCATTTCTGATCTCTATCGCGGTGCGGAATGGCATGAGCGCGAGGTGTATGATTTCTTCGGTGTCCGTTTCCGCAATCATCCTGACCTGCGCCGGATTTTCTTAGAGAATGATTTTCCCGGCTACCCGCTGCGCAAGGATTATGACGACCCGACGCGGGTGGTGAAGAGGCCGTATTAACGGCAGGTATAGAGTCGTGCTCCACATCTGCCAAAATATCGCTGTTCCCAATCATGAGATTGAGATGACAGCCATTCGGTCGCAAGGGGCTGGCGGGCAAAATGTGAACAAAGTGGCTTCGGCAATTCATCTTCGTTTTGACATTGTCAAGTCTTCTTTATCTGATATCTGCAAGCAACGGTTGTTTGCTCTGAACGATGTACGGATCAGCAAAGAAGGTGTGATCATCATCAAGGCCCAGCAATACCGCACCCAAGAGCAAAATCGGCAGGATGCGATAGAGCGTTTGCAGGAATTGATCAAACAGGCTTTCGTTATTCAGAAAACAAGAAAGCCAACCAAAGCAAGCAAAGCCGCACAGGAAAGGCGGCTGGACAGTAAAATGCAGCAAAGTAGAATTAAAATGCTGCGCAGCAAAATTTCAGAATATTAGCGCAAAGTGGTTCCGCAATCGGCAGAAAAAATCGACTGATTGCGAAAACGGAGAAAAAATCAGGTCATGACCACGCAAACATTAAGCAATCCTGCTGACACCAAGCTGCCCGAAGGCTTCAGGCTGCCGATGTCAGATGACAATGAAGCCGAAGAGTTCTTCGTCAACATCGGGCCGCAGCATCCCAGCACCCACGGCGTGCTGCGCGTGGTGGTGCGGCTGAACGGCGAGACGGTGGTGGAAGTGGTGCCGCATCTTGGTTACATTCACCGCAGCATCGAGAAAATGGCGGAGAATCAGACCTATATCCAGAATATCCATCTTTCCGACCGCCTCGATTACCTCTCCGCCTTTTCCAACAACCTCTGCCTCTGCATGGCGGTGGAGAAGGCACTTGACATCGGTGTGCCGGAGCGCGGCGAATACATTCGGGTGATGATCAGCGAGCTGCAACGGCTTCAGTCGCACCTGCTCTGGTGGGGTGTGCTCGGCATGGATATGGGCGGTTTCAGCACCTTTTTCTATGGCTTCCGCGAGCGCGAGCTGATCAACGACATTTTTGAGGAACTCTGCGGCGCACGCCTGACCGTGAACTACTTCCGGCCCGGCGGCTCGTCGGCGGATGTGCCGGACACCTTCATTCCACGGGTCAAGCATGTGATCAGTGCCGTGCGCCATGTGCTGGATGAATACAACAACCTGCTGAATAAAAACATCATTTTCCTTGAACGCACCAAAGGCATCGGCATATTGAGCAAAGAGATGGCCCTGTCCTACGGCTGCACAGGCGGAGTGCTGCGCGGCTCCGGTGTCAGCTACGATATTCGCAAGAACGATCCTTATTCGATTTACGAGCAGTTTGATTTTGATGTGCCGCTCGGCAGCACTGGCGACAGCTACGACCGTTGCCAAGTCAGAATGGAGGAAATGGAACAGTCTCTGCGCATACTGGAGCAGGCTGTGGCCCGTTTCCCCGGCGGCCCGCACCGCAGCCAGCCCAAGCAGAATTACAAGCTGCCTAAAGGCAGTTATTACAGCCACGTAGAGACCCCGCGCGGTCTGCTTGGCGTGTATATCGTCTCCGACGGCGACACCAAACCCTACCGGCTGAAATACCGCTCGCCAAACTTCTCCAACCTGAGTGTGCTGAATGAACTCGCTGCCGGACACAAGGTGGCTGACCTGATCACTATCATGTCCACGCTCGACCTTGTCATCCCGGACATTGACCGCTAATTCAAAGGTAAACATGCCATGATGCCTGCCGCAGAACTGTATCCGGTCAACAATCCCATCGGCGACTTTATCCGTAGTATTTTCCCGGCGCATGTCGCCCTGCTGCTCAACGGGCTGCTTGCGCTGCTCAGTTTGATGGCCTTGGTCGGCTCCTTAGGCGCGGTGCTGATTTACTTGGAGCGCAAGGTTTCCGCCCATTTTCAGCTCCGCCTCGGCCCGATGCGCGTTGGGCCGCACGGTCTGCTGCAACCTTTGGCTGACGGCATCAAGGCGATTTTCAAAGAAATACTCAAGCCGGAAGGCGCGGACACCTTCATCTTTTTCCTCGCTCCGCTTTTGCCGGTCAGCGCAGCCTTCCTCATTCTGGCGATTATTCCTTTTGACCACCACCTGCAAGTGGCTGATCCGGCTGGCGGCGTGCTGTATGTGCTGGGCGTGTCTGGTTTAAGCATCTTCGGCATCTTACTCGCGGGCTGGGCTTCGAACAACAAATACTCGCTGCTCGGCGCGATGCGCTCCGGCGCACAGATGGTCTCCTTTGAGATTTCACTTGCGTTGCTCATGCTGCTGATCGTCATGGTTTCCGGCTCCGCCTCGCTGCGCGACATCGTCCTGTCGCAGCAAGGCACCATCTTCGACTGGTGGATTTTCAAGCTGCCCTTCCTCGGCATTCTGGCCTTCATTATGTATTTGATCGCCTCCACTGCTGAACTCAACCGCACGCCGTTTGACATCGCCGAAGCAGAATCCGAGCTGACCGGCGGTTTCGCCACTGAATATTCCGGCATCGGTTTTGCCATGTTTTTCTTGGGCGAATTCGTCAATATGTTCGTCTCGGCCAGTCTGATCACCACGTTTTTTCTCGGCGGCTTCCATGCGCCCCTGTTTGGCCTGCCGGTGATTGATCCGCTGTTGAATATGATTCCGGGCTTCATCTGGTTTTTCGCTAAGGCATTTTTTATCATTTTCATCTATATGTGGTTCCGCTGGACCTTCCCCAGGGTCCGGGTTGATCAGCTCATGTATCTGGAATGGCGGATCATGCTGCCTGCCAATCTGCTCCTGCTAATGCTGGCGGGCCTGTTTGTCGCGCAAGGCTGGGCGGGTTGAGCTGTGCTCTACAGCGATTTCACCTTGCAGCGGGTGAAAAAAGAGCTGCATTTAGAGCTGATTGAGGAAAAAGGGCTGTTTGCTCACATTGAGCCGGTGCCGCCGAGTGAACTGCTGACAAAAAATCTCGAAGACAATGTGCCGCTGGCTCTGGCAATCAACACGGAAAAAGCGCGGTCAGAGCTGATTATCGCCACGGTCTTAGTTGAACTGAAGCGGCTATTCAAAAAAGAGGTAAGTTTTTTCTCCGGCATTGAGTTCAATGTTGATAAAGAAAAAGGGCTGGCTGGATTCTGTGATTTCATACTCAGTGCCTCTGCTGAACAGCTTGTGCTTGCAGCATCGGTGATTGCCGTGGTTGAAGCAAAGAATGAAAACATCATCGGCGGATTAGGGCAGTGTATTGCGGAAATGGCGGCAGCGCAGCTTTTCAATCAGCAAGAGAACAATGTGCTGAAGACAATTTACGGCGTGGTGACATCCGGCAATGTCTGGAGATTTTTAAAGATGGCGCAGCAGAACGTGCAGATTGATCTCCAAGATTATTATATTGAGAATGTCAGCCGAATACTCGGCATTCTTTCTGCTATGGTCAGACAAACGGCGTAAGTTATGAAACAGGTCGCATCCTTAAAATATGGTGTTGTTTTCAAGAAGGCTTTTTGCGACCCGGAAATTTTTACCGCCTTTGCTCAAGATGTTATTGGCCTGCCGGTGGAGGTTGATCATGTCGAGACAGAAAAGGAGTTCGATCCGCCGGTTGGCTACATCAAGCCGCGCTTTGATCTTTTTGCCGAAGACCGAAGGCATCGGGTGATTGTTGATATTCAACATGCCCGCACAACGGATCATTACGACCGTTTTTTGTATTATCATTGCGCCGCATTAATCGAGCAAATTGTCAAGGCGCAGGATTATCATCCCAATCTGAAGGTCTTCACGGTCGTGGTGCTGACTTCAGGAGATCGGCACCAGCGAGATATTTCGCTGATCAATTTTGATCCGCATGATTTGCAGGGCAGACCGCTGCACGAGATTGCGCATAAAGTGATTTATCTCTGTCCAAAATACGTCAGCGAAAAGACCCCGGAGCCGTGCCGAGACTGGCTGCGGGCCATCAATGACACCTTGGATGAGGAAGTTGATGAGACGCAATATCAGCAATCTGCCATTCAGAAGCTCTTTGATGCCATCCGCCGTGATCAGATGTCGCCGGACGAGCGGGCGCGGATGATTGATGAATTTCATCTGGAAGAATTGCAGCAGACCAAGTTTGCAGAAGGCCAAGAAGCAGGGAAAAATGTCCGTCAGCGGGAGATTGCTGCTGCGCTGCTGCGAGAAGGCATTGCTGTAGATATTGTCATGAAAACAACTGGATTGTCTCAGCAAGAAATCGTCTTGCTGCTTGATCAGCAACATTCAGGAAAAAATCTATGAAAGAACCAGCAGCCAAAGAAAACGTGCTGGAATTCGCCAGCCGTTACGTGCATAAGACGATCACCGGATTCTTCACCTTGATGAAGGGGATGGATATCACTGCGAAGTATTTTTTCAATCCGAAGACTGTCATCACCCAGCAATACCCGGAAAATCGGGACACGCTGAAAATGTTTGACCGCTTCCGGGGGCATCTGCACATGCCGCATGACGAAAACGGCAAGAATGCCTGCACCGCCTGCGGCATCTGCGAGAAAGCCTGCCCGAACGGCACCATTTCGGTTTTGGCGACCAAAGACCTTGCCGGAAAAAAGGTGCTGGGTAAATACATCTACCGCTTGTCGCAATGCACGTTCTGTGGCCTTTGCGTGGAATCCTGTCAGTTTGGCGCAATCACGCTGGAGAAAAATTTTGAGCTGGCAGTTTATGACCGTAATGAACTGACTTGGGTTCTCAATAAAACGGAAAACTCTGCTCCAGGAGCCTGCTGATGACTGACACGCTTTTTTATCTCTTGGCCACTGGAATGCTCATCCTGTCGGTGCTGACTGTGATGCTGCCCAACCTGCTGCACGGTGCCATCGCCCTGATCGGTTCTTTCTTCTTGACTGCCTCGCTCTACATCCTTCTTCAACTGGAGTTTGTGGCCTTGGCGCAGATTGCCCTGTATGTCGGCGGCATCGTCGTCTTCATGCTGATGATCATTTTGCTCACCAACGATCTCGGTGTGGACGACAGTCTAAGCCGGGTCAGCGCGGGCCGTCAGGTCAGCAAGGTGCTGATTGCCTTTGGCTTGCTCGGCGCACTGTTTATTTTCTTTAAAAGCAATGCGTCGCCGCTGCTGAACACGGCAACACAGAAGGCCGCGCCGGTGAGCATTGATGCCATCGGCATCCGCCTGCTTTCAACCAGCAACGGCTTCATCGTGCCGTTCGAGGTTGTTTCACTGCTGCTCTTAGCCGCTCTGATCGGCGCAGTGGTGCTGTCGCGCCGGGATCCGAAAAATGAGGAGAAAAAGCAATGACTCTTGCCCACTGCATCGCCCTGTCGCTGATGCTCTGCGCGATCGGCATCTTCGGTATGCTGACCCGGCGCAACCTGCTCGGCATCCTGCTTTCGGTTGAGATCATCCTCAACGGCGCGAACATCAACTTCGCCGCCTTCGCCCATTTCCGGGCCGCCGATCCGGTCGCCGGAGCGGTTTTCCCAATTTTTGTCATGGCAGTTTCCGCCTGCGAAATCGCCGTGGCCTTGGCTATCATCATCTCCATGTACCGCCGCAAAAAACGGCTGGATGTGTACCGGCTGGAGGAACTTCATGGCTGATTTCATCTTTTTCCACAGCTACCTGATCCTGCTCTTTCCGCTCTTCAGCTTTGCGGTCATCGGACTGGGCCATCTGAATTCGGACAACAAGTTTGTCGCCAAGTTCGCCATCATGATGTCGAGTCTGTCGCTGGGCTATGCCCTGCTGACAGTGCTGGCTTATCTGTCCCAGCCCAAGCACACCCTGCTGGCCTATGATGCCGCCTGGCTGAACTTCGCGCCCGGCCTGACCGCCAATCTGGGCATGTATTTAGACCCGATTTCGGTGATGATGCTGGTGGTGGTGACGGTGATTTCCCTGCTGGTCAACATCTACTCAGTCGGCTATATGAAGGGCGACCGCTCGTTCAACCGCTTCTTCGCCCTGCTTGCCCTGTTCACCTTCTCAATGCTCGGCTTGGTCACGTCCGGCAACATCTTTCAGATGTTTGTTTTCTGGGAACTGGTCGGCGTGTCCTCATATTCGCTCATCGGTTTCTGGTACGAGAAGCCCTCGGCAGTGGCCGCCTCAAAAAAAGCATTTATCATCACCCGTTTTGCCGATGCTTTCTTTCTCATGGGCATTTTGCTGGTCAGCTTCCACAGCCAAGCCTTTGGCTTCCAAGCCTTGAACAGCCCGGAAACCGCCAATCTGCTCAAAGAGGCTGGCGTGCTCACTATCGGCACTTTGCTAATTTTTTGCGGCGGCTGGGGCAAGTCGGCGATGTTTCCGCTTCATGTCTGGCTGCCGGACGCAATGGAAGGCCCTACCCCGGTTTCATCGATCATCCACTCCGCGACGATGGTTGTGGCGGGTGTCTATCTGACCGCCCGCATGTTCCCGCTTTTTGCCGCGTCTGAAACCACGCTTTTCGTCATCCAGTGCATCGGTGCGTTCACAGCTCTGTTTGCGGCGGTGATCGCTGTCACCCAGATGGACATCAAGCGCATCCTCGCCTTCTCGACACTGTCGCAGCTTGGCTACATGATTTTTTCGCTTGGCGTGGCCAAGGTCTGCGCGGAAGGCGGTCATCACGGCGCAGATGTCAATGCGCTCGGCTTTTCCGCCTCGATGTACCACGTTTTCACCCACGCTTTCTTCAAGTGCATGTTGTTCCTCGGCGCAGGCGCGGTGATTCATGCTGTCCACAGCAACGACATCCTGAAAATGGGCGGCCTGAAGCGGCTCATGCCGAAAACCTACTGGTCGCTGTTGGCCGCCTGCCTTGCCATTGCGGGCGTGTTCCCCTTGAGCGGCTTTTGGTCAAAGGACGCGATCCTGCTTGCCGCCTTGCAGTCGGGGCATTATGTCGCCTTCTTGGTCGGCCTGATCACCGGCGGCCTGACCGCGTTTTACATGTTCCGCTTCTTCTTCCTGATTTTCCACGGCGAGGCCCGCTCACATCTGCATCATGTCCATGAAGATCCGTGGATGACGTGGCCGATTGTCGCCCTAACTGTGCCGACGATATTCGCCGGGCTGCTGGAGCATTCCTTTGTCGCCAAGGTGCTGCCGCCGCATCTGGGCGAAACCGGCCATTTCGCGCATCCGGCTTGGCTGCCGTATCTGGCGACACTGGCCGCTGCAATCGGCATCGGCACTGCGTGGCTGCTTTATGGCGAAGGCAAAACCGAAAAAGCCGCCGCCTTGCGCAAGGCATTCGGCCCGGCATATACGGTTGTGCAGAAAAAGTTCTACATTGACGAAGTGTATCTCTTCATCACCCACAAGATCATCTTCAACTGTGTCGCCGCGCCGATCAAATGGTTTGACCGCAATGTCGTTGACGGCGCAATGAATCTCTGCGGCTGGCTGTTGCAAATGGGCGGCAAAGGCGTGCGGCTGGTGCAGAATGGCGAGTTGCATCTCTATCTCGGCGCAACCGTGATTGGCTTGATTGCTTTGCTGTTCATGGGGCGGTGAGAAAAGGAGCGCGCGGTCAACAAGACTGGCGAAGGCGTGCCGAGCAACAGCGTGTCGGTGGTGTTGTAAGGCGGGGGAGGTTGGGCGGCTGAGTGGTTAGGCGGTCGCCCTCCGTGCATATTGGTTTGAGGGTGATAAATCAATGGATTTAGCAAGTAAGTATAGGATTGACGATTTGATTGGCGCGTCAATTCCGGGAAGCCGTATCTCCAATATACTCAAAGAGTTGGAGCTAAATAAAAAACTTTCTGATATGACTCAAGGTTTCTTGCAAGAGAGAGGTTTCTTTGCACTATTGAGTTATGCACGAAATGAAGTTTCCTATGCTGATTTTGTAAAACTGGCAGAATTAGAGCAATCTGCACGAGTTAGAACGGCAGAGATAGAAAAAGAGGCGTTTCTTGCTAAACAAGAGACAATGTTTGCTAAACAAAAATCAAACGAAAAAGCTCTTTTTGCCAAGATAAATAATGATCCAAGAAACAGAGCAAAGGAAAGGCAATTCAAGTTAAGGGAACAATATGGATTAACTCGCTATATTGAAAAAGAAGACTTTGCAAAGCTCATGGATATCTTGCGCCGAGCTGATAAAGGTGAACGTTTATCAGATGAAGAGGTCGTTTGGCTCTCGGAAAAACGTTATAGGAATGACGACTATTATTACGATGACAGCGACAATTATTTTACAGAAGAACTGAGAAGAAAATATCACGAGAACGAAGCGAAATTTTACCACGAAGAATTCAAAAAAAATAAAGACCCGTGGTTCGCAGTTAATGCAAGCGGCCATTATCGCAAGTGCGATGAAGCGAGAACAGCGGAAACTATTTTAAAGACGATTGATGTGATTGATTTAAAAAATCAAAAATTAAAATCAGCACTTTGCACAACGCATGGCGGAGTTAAACGGGATTTGGCGAAGTGGGATGAAGCGTTAGGTCTTGGAACGCAAGCTCACGAATACACACCTCAAGATTTTCGGCCATGCACTCTTCTTGGCGCAGTGTATATGGAAACTGGGCAATACAATTTAGGCCATTCTTGGTATGAAAAAGCTGTCGAACGAGGTTACAGTAAAGATTCTGTCGATTCTGAATTAAAGGGCATTTTTCGGCGTTTAGAGAAATCAAAACAAGAAGCTATGCGAGCTGACCTTCTCAGTAGAGATCAAGAGCGTTACAGATGGGCGCATGGAAGATGAGATCGCTGGTCGCATCCGACAGGTATATAAGCAAAATCTCGAAGCTAAAGCATTAAAAGTTTGGTTTGATCAAGAAAATTTGTGTATAGCGTTTTATGACGGGCGGCAGCTATTCGTCCCGTTAGCTTATTTCCACCGCTTGCTCAATGCCACTGCAATCAGTATGAGTTAAGCGACGGCGGCAGGGGAATTCATTGGGATGCAATTGATGAAGACATCAGCGTGCCGGGCTTATTGATGGGCGATCGAGACATCACCAATTGTCAGAATGTCATTTGATGATGAGAAGATAAAAATGTTCTATAAGGTTCCATTGCTCCTGACACCGCAACCGGAAGGCGGCTTCACAGTCACCTCACCTGTTCTGCCGGAATTAGTCACTGAAGGCGACAGCGTTGAAGAAGTGATGATCAACGTGCAAGATGCTCTTCAGGGCGTTGTCGAGGCATATCAAGATATGGGACAGGAGTTGATTCCGCAGTCTCATCCACAACGCAGCCTGCTTGAGCTTGAAGGACTGGGAGCTGAAACATGGCAAGGAATTGATGCTCAAAAATATGTTGACGACCTCAGAAATGAATGGAATCACCGATTATGAGTGATGTATTTGCTGGATGATTCTCTGATGAAATCAGTTTATATCGAATCCTCAGTGATCAGTTACATGACTGCCCGGCCAAGCAGAGATGTCATAACATCTGCTCGACAAGCTATCACTTTTGAATGGTGGGATGCGTATAAAGATAGATTTGAGATATTCATTTCAGAGCTGGTGATAGAAGAAATAAGTTCGGGTGACATGGCCGCAGCACAGAAAAGGTTGCTGACCGTTGAAGATGTTCCGGTGCTTGAAACAACAGGACAAGCTGTACAACTTGCAAAGCTGCTCATCGCAGAAAATGCTGTTCCTGAATCGTGTTCAGAAGATGCTATGCATATCAGCATCGCTGCTGTGCATGGCATGGATTTTCTGCTCACATGGAATTTCAAACACATTAATAACGCAAATACGAGAGAAAAAATAGCTAAAATCATCACGAAGGTGCAGCTTAAGAGTCCTGTGTTATGTTCACCAGAGGAATTAGTCAATGAAAGATGACCCCATTGTGGAAGAAATCAGAAAAATCAGAGCTGCCCATGCCGCTAAATACGGCAATGATATTGACCGAATTTTTGCCGCAATAAAAGAATGCGAGAAAAAACATGCTGGCAGATTGGTGAACCGTGAAACAACGTTCCGGCAGCAAAAAAAATAACTGCAATCTGACCATGACCACCTCCAGCCGCAACTGCAACCCCCGCAACGGAGCATCGCTATCATTATGAACGGATCATTTCTGCTGACCATGATCTGGGTTGTCCCCTTCATCACTGCGCTGGCTTTGCTGCCAGTCTGCCGCGACGACCACCGGCGCATCAAGATGATTTCTTTGACAGGGAACGCGCTCAACCTGCTGCTGGTGATCGGCCTGACCTTCGCCTTTATCAGCGCGTCGTCGAGCGACCCGGCAGCGGCAGGGGCGAAGATGAGCCAGTTCCATTTCACCGCCAAGGTGCCGTGGCTGACGATGCTGAACATCGAGTACAACATCGGCGTGGATGCCATTTCCGTCCTGATGATGCTGCTCACGGCCATCGTCATCTTCTGCGGGGTGCTGGCGAGCTGGGGCGTGGAGAATCAGCCCAAGGAGTTCTTCGTCCTCCTCAACGTGCTGGTGGCCGGGGTCTATGGCGTGTTCGTCTCAATAGACCTCTTCACCTTCTTCGTCTTCTACGAGATCGCCGTTCTGCCGATGTACCTGCTCATCGGCCTCTGGGGCACGGGCCGGAAGGAATACTCAGCCATGAAGTTGACCCTGATGCTGGTGGCTGGCTCGGCCTTCATTCTCGCAGGCATCTTGGCCCTGTATTTTGCCTCCGGCCTGAACACCTTTGATCTCCAGCGGCTTTCGCAACATGCGTTCCCGAAGGACTTCCAATACTGGGCCTTCCCGGTGATCTTCCTTGGCTTCGGCGTACTGGGCGCACTCTATCCCTTCCATACTTGGTCGCCAGACGGCCACGCCTCCGCGCCGACAGCGGTGTCCATGCTCCACGCTGGCGTGCTGATGAAGCTCGGCGGCTACGGCTGCCTGCGCGTCGGCATGTACCTGCTGCCGGAAGGGGCGAACATGTGGATGTCCTTCTTCCTCGTGTTCGTCACCATCAACGTGCTCTACGGCGCGTTGGGCGCAATCAAGCAGACCGATCTGAAATACATCACCGCCTATTCCTCAGTCTCGCACTGCGGCATGGTGCTCTTCGGCTTCACCGCCATGACCTTTGCCGGCATCAAGGGCGGGGTTTTACAGATGATCTCCCACGGCCTGATGACCGCCCTCTTCTTCTGCCTGATCGGCATGATCTACGGCAGAACCCACACCCGCATTGTCAGCGAGATGGGCGGCCTGATGAAGATCATGCCCTTCCTCTCCACCGCCTATGTGATCGTCGGCATGGCAGGTTTAGGACTGCCGGGCTTGTCAGGCTTTGTCGCCGAGGCCAACGTCTTTGTCGGAGCCTTTGCCAATCCCGCCCCGCTCTACCGCTTCTGCACCGTGCTGGCCGTGCTTTCCATCGTGGTGACAGCGGTCTATGTCCTGCGGGCGGTCAACGGCCTGGTCAACGGGCCGGTGTCTGAGCATTACAAAACCCTGACCGACGCATCGCTGCTGGAAAAGGTTCCGGTGACGATCCTGCTCTTCTGCCTCTTCGGCATGGGCATCCTGCCCGGCTGGATAGTTGACCTGGTCAACGAGGCGGTGCATCCCATTTACAACAACCTGATGCGTTAAGCCATGAAGCTCATTCTGCCGGATATCCTGCTCGTCCTGCTGGCCGCCTTGGTCATGGGCTATGACCTGTACAAGGGCAAGGTCAACCTGACTTCATCCACGCCTTTTCATCTGGCCTGGCTGGGCTTGGCTGCCATCTTCGTTGTCCTGCTCCGCCTGCCGCATGATCAAACTGTCGTGTATCCGGGCGGCTATCAGGTCACGGGCGCATCACTGCTCTTCAAAGCGGTCTTTGTCCTTTCTGCCTTCTTCACGGTGCTGCTGTCGCGCTCGTATTTCGTGCCGGGCGGCAACAAGCGGGGGGCGATGAAACACCGGAGCGAGTTCATAGTCATCATCCTGCTCTGCACCTGCGGCATGTTCACAGTGGTTTCGGCCACCGACCTGCTGACCCTCTTTGTCGGCATGGAGCTGTCCGCCATCCCGCTCTACATCCTCAGCGGCTATTACAAGGACGACGAGCTGTCGCTGGAAGCCTCGACTAAGTACATGATGATGGGCGCGGTCTCCACCGGCCTGATGCTCTTCGGCATGTCCTTTCTCTACGGCGCGGCTGGCTCCGTCACCTTCGAGGCCTTGGCCAAAGCCTGCGCTGTCAATCCCAGCGAGCCGCTGCTCCGCTTGGGCATCCTCTTTGTGCTGGCAGCGGTCGGCTTCAAGCTGACTATCTTCCCCTTCCACATGTGGGCACCGGATGTCTATGAAGGCGCGCCCAGCCCGGTCACCGCCTTTATTTCCGTGTCCTCCAAGGCCGTGGCTGTCGCCTTTCTGCTGATTCTGCTCTACGGGCCGCTGGCCGCGCTGCACAGCTCGCTTCAGCCGATCATCCTGATTCTCGCCGCCGCGACCATGACTGTCGGCAACCTCGGCGCGATGAAGCAGGAGAAGCTGCGCCGCTTCATGGCCTACTCGTCCATCGCGCAGGCCGGATACATCATCATGGCCATGACCGGCGACGCAGCCAGCGCACGTTCTTCGGTCATCTTCTATCTCTTTGTTTACGCAGCAGCCAACTACGCAATTTTCTTCATCATGGCGGCCATCGGACGCGACGGCGAAGAGCAGCGGAGCAGCTTGCAAGGCATGGGCAAGAACAACCCCGGCCTTGCCGCTGTCCTCATGCTCACCGCCTTCTCGCTCGCGGGCATCCCGCCGCTGGCTGGCTTCATGGGCAAGTTTTTCCTCTTCGCCGCCGCCGCCAAACAGGGCTATTATGCGATGGTGATTTTTGCGGCCCTCAACTCCACTATCTCCCTGTATTACTATCTGCTCTTGGTCAAGGATGCCTACATCATCCAGCCTGCGGGCAGAACCAAATCGCTGGAGCTGGACGCGGTGCAGCTCATCAGCCTCTTCCTGCTGACTTTGGCAATGCTGCTCGCAGGCATCCTGCCGTCCATCAGCGGCAATATTCTGGCCGTGGCGGGGTGAGATGAAACAAGTTGTCTTCGGCGTGGCAGCTATTCTGCTCCTCCTGCCCCGTTCTGTCCTGGCTGATGAAATTGCTGCCGCTATCTTGCAAAGCGGATCGGCAAGCTGGGACGGCGGGGCATTTGCTTATCCGCAGGGACAGCCGGAAATATCGGTGCAAAAAATCACCGCTCACCCGAACGGCAAGCAAGTTGAGCTGCCAGTGCATTGTCATCCCGTGCCGTTGTCTGGTTATGTGCTGAAAGGAAGCGTTACTGTGGTCACTGCGGCAGGAAAAAGCAGGCTGTTCAAGACCGGGGAAGCGTTTATTGAAGTGTCAAACACCTGGCACAAAGGCATCTTCAATGAAGACACCGAGCTGCTTGTCTTTTACGCCGGAAAAAAAGGTGTGCCGCTTGTGGTGAAGCAGGGCGACAGCTCGCCTTTTGCTAAGGAATGCAAATAATCTGGCTCATCCGCCATAATGAAAACACTCCATCTGACCAGCCTTGGCTGCGCAAAAAATCTGGTTGATTCCGAGATGATGCTGGGCAGCCTCGAACTCAGCGGCTGGCAGGCGGTTGAGGAACCGGCGGCAGCGGAGCTGCTCTTGGTCAACACCTGCGGTTTCATCCGTCCGGCAGTGGAGGAAGCCGTTGATGAAATCCTCCGGCTGGCTGAATACAAGCAGGCTGATCCGGCCAAAAAATTAGTTGTGACCGGCTGTCTTGTCCAGCGTTACGGAAAAGATTTGCAGGCCGAGCTGCCGGAAGTTGATCTTTTTGTCGGCATTGACGATCAGCAGCGGCTGCCTGAGCTGCTTAACGTGTTGCCCGGCAACGGCGGACTGGTGCTGCGGCAGCCGTGCCGTTCGCTGCTGAACAGCGCGATGCCCCGCCGTCTCTCCACACCACCCTTCCGCAGCTGGCTGAAAATCACTGATGGCTGTAACAACCGCTGCACCTACTGCATGATTCCGTCTATTCGGGGCGATTTGCGCAGTCGGCCTGCGGCTGACCTTGCTGCTGAAGCCCGCGCTTTGGAGCAGGCCGGGGTGAAGGAGCTGTCCTTGATTGCCCAAGATTTGACTGCATACGGCAGCGATTTGGGCACGGATTTGCCCGCGCTGCTCCGCCTGCTGCTGGCGGAAACCAGCATTCCGTGGCTGCGGCTGCTCTATCTGTATCCAGCCTCAGTCACAGACGAGCTGCTGGAGCTGATGGCTGCCCAGCCCCGTATTGCACCCTATCTCGATATTCCCTTTCAGCATGTCAGCAGCAGTGTGCTGCGGCGGATGAACCGCCGGTACGGGCTGGAAGATTTGGAACAACTCATTAGCCGCATCCGCAGCGCAGTCCCGGATTGCGCCCTGCGCACCACACTGATGGTTGGTTTTCCTGGAGAAACCGAGGCGGATGTGAAGGAACTGCTGGATTGTCTCCAACGCTGGCAGCTTGATCATGTCGGCGTGTTCCCGTATGAGGATGAAGACGGTTCTGCGGCGGCGGACTTGCTGCCCAAAGTGCCTGACGAGGAAAAGCAGAAGCGTTTTGACCGGGTGATGGAATTGCAGGCCGCAGTCAGCCAAGAACGGCTGCAACGTTATGTGGGCAAAGAAGTGGACGTGCTGGTGGAAGGTCTGAGCCAAGAGACCGATCTGCTGCTGGAAGGAAGGACGCGCTTTCAGGCACCGGAAATTGACGGCTGCGTCTATATCAACGAAGGAACAGCCAGCCCCGGCGACATTGTCAACGTCCGTATCGCCGAGGCTCATATCTACGATCTGGTGGGCGGAATCAGCAGCTAAGACCCGCTCGCGCCACCGACCTTACTGCTGCTGGGCAAGCTCTGCGGCAGCATCAACCCGCTCGCGCAGGTCTTTTCCCACTTTGAAGAAGGGCAGCTTCTTCGGCGCGACATCAATCTTTTCCCCGGATTTGGGATTGCGGCCGGTGTAGGAACCGTATTTTTTCACGGTGAAGCTCCCAAATCCCCGGATTTCAATGGAATCACCCTTGACCAGAGCTTCGCTCATGGTGTCAATGATGGTTTTGGCAACCGCAGCGGTCTCGCGCACCGGCAAGTTGACTTTTTCGGCCAAGGTTTCAATCAGTTCTGATTTGTTCATCTGTCAGCTCTCTTTTTCCCGGAACTGGGCCGCGCAGGCCGACCGGTCTTCTCTGGTTGCACCCGCCATACCGGGCAACTGTTCATTGCATCAATCCTATTATTGCAGGTATCGTTCTGATTGTAAAGGGGTTTTCAGGACGATTCAGGAAAATATATTTGCAATATCATTTTCTCCTAAAAAACGGCACTGGCCTGACCGCAGATTGCCCAGCCGCAGGCTGCCGTAGGCTGTCCGTTTCAGGCGCAGCACTGGATGGCCGAGGGCCTGAAACATCTTGCGCACCTGCCGTTTTCTGCCCTCATGAATAATGATTTCGACCACCGTCCGGCTTGGCTCGCGGCGGAGCACACGGGCCTGCGCAGGCCACGTTTTCTGCCCGTCGATGACGATTCCCTCTTCCAGCCGCCGCAGGCTGCTTGCATCTGGCAGGCCGCGCACTGTGGCTTCATAGGTTTTCCGCACTTCAAATTTTGGGTGCAGAATCCGGTTGGCCAGCTCGCCGTCATTGGTCAGCAGCAGTGCGCCCTCGCTGTCTAAATCAAGGCGGCCAACAGGAAAAAGCCGCGTCCTGATCTCCGGCGGCAGGAGGTCGCTGACAATCGGACGGCCTTGCGGGTCGGACAAGGTGGTGACATAGCCGCAGGGTTTGTGCAGCAGAACAGCAATGCGCTCTTCTTTCGGGCGGAGCGGCAGCCCGTCAACTGTGATGACTGCCTGCTCCGCGTCCGCTTTCATGCCAAGTTCGGTGATGATCTGGCCATTCACCGTCACCCGGCCCTCGGCGATGAGCTGCTCGGCCCGGCGGCGCGAGCAAAGACCGGCGCGGGCGAGAATTTTTTGCAGACGTTCTTCCATGCTGATCAAAAAATGGATGAAAAAAAGGCGCGGGCCAAAGCCCTGCGCCTTTCTGCGAAACGGCCTTGTCTAAGGCGCGAATCAGAACTTGCAGCGGATGCCGGCACCGAAACGTCCGTACTCGGCCAAACCGTCAAATTCGTCAACCGCGCTCCGCACTTCCAAGAAGAGGGAAACGTTGAAGGCCTTTGGATCGCCATACACCCGTGCGCCCGCATTGGCAATCAGGTCAAGGTCTGAATCACCGGAATCGTCCTCCACATCGCCGGAGGTGATCCAGCCGCCGAGACCTAAACCGAACCAGCCATTGACATCACCAGCCTTCCAGTTGTAGTTGGCAAAAACATCCAGCAGCAGCGCGTCATCGCCGTCATCCCCTTTGACCTGCGGCGCAACGCCGATCATGCCCAAGAAAGAGATGTTCTCAAACTGGCTGCCTGGGGCAAAAGGACTCCATTCCGCGCCAAAACGCCCGAAGACATAATCGGCGGGATCTGTTTGCTTGAAATAGCCGAGATCAGCGACAAAACGGACTGGTGCTTCCGGCTTCTCCTCCTCAATGACTTTCGGCTCTTCCTTCGGCAGCAGGCACTTCTCAGGAACGTTCTTGCACTCAGGCCGACATTTTTGCGGATCGTTCGGAGTGTCTTTGCAGTCTGCCGGGCAGTCTTTAGGGAATTTGTCGCAGATATTGCAATTCAGATCAGCGCAGACCGCTGGGCAGCCTTGGCCCTGCGGATTGATAATGCAGTCTGCCGAACAGTCCTCGCAGGTGAAGCATTTGATGTCCTTGCAAATATCCGGGCAGGTCGCATCAGCAGGATTCTTTTTGCACTCTGGGGTGCAGTCAGTGCAGGTCTGGCATTTCAGTTCTTTGCATATTTCCGGGCAGCCTGGCGCACCAGGATGCTGCTTGCATTCTGGGGTGCACTTATCGCAGGACATTTGGCATTCCGGCGACTTGCAAATATCCGGGCAGCCTTTGGCGTAAGGATTTTTTAAGCACTCTGCGGAGCAATCATTGCAGGTCCAGTGTTTTTTGCCGTGCTTGGGGCCTCCTGCATACACAACGCCCGCCGATAAAAGCAGCAAGGCCGCAGTTTGCAGCAGCATTTTCGTCTTCATCTTCTAACTCTCCTGTTCTGTTCTTTTTTTCTCGCGCCGCCATCGTTCAAACGGAACGAGCCGTCAGCTTTTATTCTACAAATAATATAGGTTCCGCCGCTGTCTGGCAAGATAAAAAAGAAAGCGGTTTTTCATTGAGATGCGGCGCAGCGGCATAGGCTGCCGCTATTTTGCCGGAGCTGACCGGCAATCCAGCAGTTTGCCCTCGTCGGGACAATAATCTGGCTGACGAGCGCATTCCGGTGGACAGCAATAGACCTCTTGCGTAACTGCCCTGCGTTAAGTGGCTGCATCAAGCATGTACTTGATGTAGGGGCGAAAAATTTTTCGCCCCTACTGCTTATGCAAGAGGTCTAATCTTGTTGACCGTCTGTTCAACAAAACGGGATAAGCAGCGAGTCCCGCTCCGGCACGAACTGCCTGCACCGCACCTCAGCTTTTGCAAACATGATTTTTGCCGCTTTGACAGAGTCAGTATCCTGATATTTATCCGAAAGATAAATGATTTCGCGGATGCCGGACTGGATGATCACCTTGCCGCATTCGTTGCAGGGGAAGAGGGCCACATAGATGCGGCAGCCGTGCAGGTCGCGCACAGTGGAGTTGAGCACCGCGTTCAGCTCGGCGTGGCAGACATAGGGATATTTGGTGTCCAAGTAGCTGCCTTCGCGGCTCCAGGGCAGCTCGTCGTCCGAACAGCCCCAAGGAAAGCCGTTGTAGCCCACGCCGATGATTTTGTTGGCCGCGCTGGCCACGCAGGCCCCGACTTGAGTGTTCGGGTCCTTGGAGCGCAGCCCGGAGAGCAGAGCCACGGCCATGAAATACTCATCCCATGAGAGATAATCGGTTCGTTTTTCGGTCATTGTCTTGTTAACTCGTGCATAATGATCTGACCGAGAAGCCTACTGCTCCATCTCCCGTGCCATGCGCATCCCTTCATTCACATCCACACGGGAAAGCAGCACTGCGCCTGCCACAAAGAGCAAAACAAGGGAAAGGATGCCCATGCGCGGGTCGCCTGAAATCACACCGACCCAGCCCATCAGCAGCGGGCCGATGACAGCGGCAAATTTGCCGAGCATGTTGTAGAAGCCGAAGAACTCGGCAGATTTGTTCTGCGGGATGATGCGGGTGTAGAGGGAGCGGCTGAGAGATTGCACACCGCCTTGCACAAGGCCGATGCCAACTGCCAGAATGTAGAATTCTGTCTGCTGGCGCATGAAATATGCCCAGACGGTGATCACCAAATACACCCCGATGCCGATCAAAATGCCGGTTTTCGCGCCGAGCTTCTCGCCAATTCTGCCAAAAGCAATGGCTGCTGGAAAGCCGACAAACTGAGTGATCAGCAGGGCAATCATCAGGCCGTCCGTCTTAAAACCGATCGCCAAGCCGTAATCAACCGCCATGCGGACTATGGTGTCCAGCGCGTCAATATACAGCCAGTAGCCGAGCAAAAAGAGGACAACCACCTTCAGTTTGCGGATTTCAACGAAAGTCTGCTTGAGCTGCAGGAAGCCCTCGGCTGCGGTTTTCAGAGTGAGCCGCCCGCTGTTTTCCTCCTGCTGTTCAGTGACAACAAGCATGATCGGCAGCGAAAAAAGCAGCCACCACACCGCCACGGTCAGATACGACCAGCGCACGGCCTCGGCAGCATTGGCAAGACCGAAAAGCTGTGGTTTCAAGGTCATGAAGACATTGAAGGCAAAGAGGAGTCCGCCGCCTAAATAGCCAAGGGAAAAACCGAGGGCGGAAACGAAATCCACCTTTTTCGGCCCGGCAACCGAGACAAGAAGCGCATCATAGAAAATATTGCCGCCGGAGAAGCCGATGGTGCCAAGGACGTAGAGGCAGGCTGCGGTCATCCAGTCGCCTTTGCTGACAAAGTACAGGCCGCCGGTCATCAGGATGCCGAGAAAGGAGAAAAAGAGGAGAAAACGTTTCTTCGCGCTGCCTCGGTCAGCGATTGCCCCCAGCACCGGCGCAGCGGCGACGATGACCAAGCTGGCGACAGAATTCGCCGCGCCCAGCCGGAAGGTGCTTTCCACAGCACTGCCCGCGCTCCAATACTTCTTGAAAAAAACCGGGAAAAAACCGGCCATCACCGTGGTGGCGAACGCGGAGTTGGCCCAGTCGTACAAGGCCCAAGAGATAACTTTTTTTATGTCATGAGCAGGCTGGTTGTTCATGGTCGCTGAAAAGGGAGGAGGAATAGGTTGCGCAACTCATGCCAGCGTAGAACGGCGGCGGTGTTTTGTCAAGAGAATGCGAACACTGCCGGAAACCGCCGTGCAAACTCCTCCCGCAGCGGCACCATCACCTCGCGCATGGACGGCTCCGCCGCCTTGGAGCAGCGCAGCTTAAAGATGTGCCGCCATTCCTCCAAGTTGGCATAAACAATGATCTCGGTCTTGCAGGAATTGGGCAGCACGGTGCGGGCGGCCTGCGCAGTTGAGGTTTCCAGCAGCTTGAAATACAGCCGCTCCGTCTCCTCCATCGCCTGCTGCCAGACCGCATATTCTTCGCTCTCTTCCGGCCAAAACATCGGTTTGATAAACGTCACCTCGCTGCCGAACTTGTCCTCGCTGTAGCGGCAATAGCGCTGTGATTCCTGAAGAAAGCTGCATGGGCGGTGACGCACCAGCTCATGCGTCACCGCCCGGTTGACGATGAACTTCACCGCAATGTGCCGGTGCTTGGCCAGCTTGTCCGCAGGCAGCCGCTCGACTTCCGCCAGCGGCACTTTGCGCACACTGATGCCCGGCACAGTCTTCAACCCGCCTTCCGGCAGCAGCGTGCTGAAAAAATACGGATGCCGCTCGTGCAGGAAGGCGCAGGCCGCATGAACAAGCGTACAGTCTGGGTGATTAACCAGTAGTTCCCGCCAGGCGCGGATGCTGGCAGTGATCAGCAGGAGGTTTTCTTCGCGGCTGATGTGCAGATATTTCGGCTGGCGCAGAAAAAGATCAGCAAGCGCTTTGTGATCCGCGCACAGTTCGAGCGTGACCACGCCCATCTCCAACACCGAATTGTGGCCATGCTCGGCCATTTTCTCAACAAAGGGCAGGGCCGATTCCTGCGTGATGCGGTCTTCGCTCTTGTAGCAGATGCGCCCGCAGTATTCGATGCGGACAGCGAGGTTCTGCTGGTCAAACTGATCAAGAATTTGGAAGGATGGAGCGATAATTCTCATGAATTCAGATGAAATTGATTTTTCTTGCTATCTCTGCGGCAGCCATGCTCACAGCACCAGTCCATTGAGGCTGTCCACCGCCTTGACCACTTTCACGGCTTGGCCGTCCTCCACGCTGCGGTGCCCCTCAATGATCACCTTGTCGCCAGCTTTCAGTCCTTCGGTGATCAGCACCTGCCAGTCTTCAAGGAAGCCGGTGCGCACGTTTCTGCGTTGAGCCGCGCCGTTTTTTTCCACATAGACGAACTGCTCGTTGTTACGGGAAATAACCGAAAACAGCGGCACCGCCAGAGCCTGTGCCTGCTCGTTTTTGACAATATTGGCGCGGAGAAACATGCCCGGCAGAATACGGTGGCCGGGATTGTCGAGCCGCAGCTCCAAGCGGTAGGCGCGGGCCTGCGAAGACGGCGCGGCGGCAAGATAATGCACCGGTGCGGTCATCTTTTCACTGCCAAGGGCTTGAATTTCCACCTCGACCTTGTTCAATTTGCGCACTGCCGCCACATCCGCCTCCGGCACCGCCACCACCGCTTTGACCTGATCTATGGCGATGATTTCAGCTAATGCGGTCGGCATCAAGGTGCCGGTCATCAGGCCGACTTTCGCGTCCAAACGGTTGATCAGTCCAGCCATTGGCGCGGTGATCTGGCAACGCGAGAGTTTCAGTTCGGCATCGTCTAAAGCCGCCTTGGTCTGCCGCACTTGGTTCTGCTGTTCTTCCAAATTGGCCTGCGTGGAAATGCCTTTGCTGCGCAGATTTTCATTCCGGGCCAGATTGGCCTTGGCCAGCTCGTAGGCCGCCTGCGCCGAGGCCAAGGCTATTTGGTAGTCTTTGGCATCTATCTTGGCGACAAGCTGGCCTTTCTGCACCGAATCACCTTCTTTGACCAGCACGTCCTCAATGCTGCCGCCGACCTTGGGCATGAGCTGGAGGCTGTCCCATGCCTCGACCGCACCGGGCAGACTGATTTTGTCGCGCAGCACGCTGGGCTGGAGCTGGAGTGTGACCACATTGACCGGCGGAGTTTCGGTCTTGGCAGCGGCTTTCAGCTCGGCGGCAATCTGCTCCTTTTTTGCCGAAACCTTCTGGCCGATAAGGAAGACAGCACCTGTCATCAGCAGGATAACGATCAGGCCCGGCAGGCTGCTGAGAAAAAACCAGACAATCTTGCCCCGCATGGTTTTCGGTTCAGGATGATGATGCGTCATGGCTGATTTGATGAAGATTTCTGCGGCTGCAACCCGCTCAAGGCTTGGCGGAACATCACCTGCAAGGCGGCACGGACATCCTCTTCGCCCGGCAGGCGGCCCGAATACCACGCAGACAGGGACATCAGGTAAAGGGCATAGAAATGGCCGCAGGTCAAGGTCAGGTCAATATCGCGCCGAAGCTGACCACGTTCCTGCGCCTCAGTGAACATAATGACAAAAAACTGGATGAACTGCTCCTCAATTTGGCGCGATTTTTCTGTGGTCAGTTCTTTGGGAAAAATCAGCTCCCGCATCAAGGTGCGGCCAAATCCCTTGTTTTTGGTCACATAGCGGAACTCATACATGAAAATATGCAGCAGCTTCTCTTCCAGCGGCGCATCCGTCGGAACAGTGCGTTGCAGCTCCAAGTGAAGACAAGTCAGCTCATCCTCGCAGAAGGCCAGCAATATCTCTCCCTTAGAGCGGAAATACGAATACACGGTGCCTTTGCCGATGCCAGCAGTTGCGGCCAAATCGGCAACGCTGGTGTTTTCATAGCCGCGTTCGCCAAAAAGAACGAAGGCCGCCTCCATGATGGCGGCTCTATTCTGCTTTTTCTTCTGTTCCCGCAATCCAGACATAAGTTCCTTCATAAAATTAAAAATAACGGTCTTGGTCAAATTTGACCTTGGTCAAATTTTATTCAATGCCGAACAGGCTGTCAAACAGAAAAAATGACTGAGGTCGGGTTGCGGGGGCAATGAATGCGAGCAGTCGGAAGCCTGTCATGCTACAATGGAGGCATGACAGGCAAATCAACCGTGGAGAATTCTCATGGAATGGGCTGAAGTTCTCAGCAATCCTCTGCTTCAGAATCTGCCCTTCAAGATCGAGCTGAACCGCTTTGGCTCCATCTTGATGAGTCCGGCATCCAACCGGCACGGGCGCATTCAAGGGCGCATGGCCGCCAATTTGATCAACAAGCAGCCCGGCGGCGAAGTCATCACCGAATGCTCCATTCTGACATTAGACGGCGTGAAAGTGGCGGATGTGGTCTGGGCATCAGATGCGTTCATCAGCCAGTTCGCTTATGAAACGCCGTATCCCAAGGCCCCGGAACTTTGCATTGAGATCGTCTCTCCCTCCAATGCCAAGGCGGAGATCAGGGGCAAGGTTGATCTTTATTTAGCCAAAGGGGCGCAGGAAGTTTGGGTGATTTCCGAGGACGGCACGACTGCGGTGTACAGCCATACCGGCAAAATTGGCAGAAGCAGCATTGCTCCCGGCGCAGAGCAACTCTGAGAAAAGTCATGGCATTCTGCTGGCAGGCTGGTAATCCATCAGCCGCTGCTGCGGCGTGAACCCAGCATCGCTGATCAGCCGCCTGATCTCCTGCTCGGAGAGGCGGAAGCTGACTCCGGCAGCGGCGACCACATTTTCCTCAATCATGGTCGAGCCGAAGTCATTCGCCCCGAAGAAGAGCGAGACCTGCGCGATTTTCGGCCCCTGCGTCACCCAAGAAGCCTGGATGTTGGCGAAGTTGTCCAAGTAGATGCGGCAGAGCGCAAGCATCCGCAGGTAAGCGTAGCCGGACGTTTTCTCGACATCGGCCAGCGCGGTGTTGTCCGGCTGGAACGGCCAGGGGATGAAAGCGGTGAAGCCGCCGGTGCGGTCTTGCAGGCTGCGCAGCCGCTCCAGATGCTCCAGCCGCTCCTCCCAGGTTTCGATGTGGCCGAACATCATCGTCGCGGTGGTGCGCATTCCCAGATGGTGCGCCTCCTCCATCACTGCAATCCATTCATCTGCCGAGCACTTGCGCGGCGCGATTTGCCGCCGCACCCGGTCGGCAAGGATTTCCGCGCCGCCGCCGGGCATGGAGTCCAGCCCTGCCGCCATCAGCCGCTCCAGCACCGTCCGCGTCGGCAGGCCGGAGAGCTGGCTGAAGTGGCATATCTCCGGCGGCGAAAAACCGTGAATGTGGATGCCGGTCGCCTTCATTGTCCGCAGCATGTCCTCGTAGAAATCCAGCGGCAAACTCGGATGCAGCCCGCCTTGCAGGAGTATCTGCGTGCCGCCCAGCTCCTGCGTCTCCCTGATCTTCTGGAGCAGCTCCTCCTTGCTGAGGACATAGCCCTGCGGGTCGTCCGGCGCCTTGAAGAAGGCGCAGAACTTGCAGGCGGAAACGCAGATGTCGGTGTAGTTGATGTTGCGGTCAATCACGTAGGTGACGACGCGCTCCGGGTGGAGCCTTTTCCGCACTGCGTCGGCAAGAAAGCCGAGCTGGTGGAGGTCAGCCTCCGCTGCGAGACGGAGAAAATCTGCCCCGCTGAGGCGTGCTCCGGCAAGTGTCTGCTCAATGACAGCGTGCATGGTATGGTAATTCCTCTTTGTATTTTACCTTTTTTAGAAGTTACGCAGTTGAAACAAAAAATTCAACTTGTTGCAATCTATCAGCGTAACTCCTATGCAAGTAACGACGAAAATTTTTCGCCCTTACTTACGCCCTCAGGCGGTCACTTCCCCACCAGCACATACGGCGCCCAATCCTGCACCGGCTTTTTGTCGCGGATGAATTGCAAGCGGGTTTGATGCAGGGCCTCCGCCGGGCTGATATTTTTTTCTGAACTCAGCCACTTGTCGTAGAAAGTTTCCATGAATTGCCGCGACGACACATCGCCGACCGGCGTGAGCGTCATCAGCACGTTCTTGGCTCCGGCGGTGCGGAAGGCGCGGACTAAGCCGTACACGCCTTCGGAGTAATCCAGCACGCCTTTGCCGGTGTTGCAGGCGGAGAGCGAAACCAGCTCGGTGCCGTGCAGCCCGTTGTTGGCGGCAGACGCAGTCTCTACTTAGCCACGACGCTGAGAATGCAGTTCTTCAGCCACTCCAGAGCGTCCTCATCAATATCCTGTCCGATGGTGTAGTCGCCAGCAGCCGTCTCTACTACAACGGCACGCGAAATCTGACTTTGGCCTGTCATATCTTCTCGTGTCTTGCCAACACGCACATTCTCAATGGTATCAGCACGAATACGTTTTCCCTGCGTTTCTCCCCAAGGAGTGCGGCTTAGAATGTGAAGACCTTCCCGCTTGATCCGCACTAAGGTTGTCGTAATTGATGCCCAGATAAGTGCCCCTGCAAAGAATGCGACAATAAGTACGCCGACAATGGTAACGTAACCTCCGATCCAAATAAAAATGGCAGGGAGGCCTAAGGGCATCAGTATCGCGAGTGGCAGCATTTTAAGCGGTATCTTAAAATTGGATATCTCGACTTCCAATTGGTCGCCTTGGATGTTAAGTTGCAGGCTCTCAGGCACAGTCGCTACAGGATTGAATGAGATATCTAACTTGCCTTCAGCCGCAAGTTCACGCACAGACTTACCGAGGTCCTTGGTATCGTACTGCGTATATTCTTCTTTTTCCGCATCCTGCCATAGAGCAGGCAGTGCGAGCTGACGGCTGTATGCTTTCCAGATTGCGCGATGGCTGCACGACCAACGGCTCTGATACAGTCTGATCCGGCGTTGCTTATCAGGATGCAGCAGCTCGACGATATAGAGGGTATAAGATGAACAGTTTTTGCTGCCTGAGTGGTATTCACTGCGCGCTAAGACCCCTTTATACTTGGACAGAGGCTCATCCCATGCCTTGCTGCCAAAGAGCGATTTGTGCCGATAATAGAATCTGTTGCCGTCGAACTCCGTTACTGTGCGCGTGAAGAACTGATTAAGGCCCTGTAGAAAGAGATAAGTGATAATTACTGTAAACACGAACGTCTCAAAATTGATATCTCCGTTATTAAGGATGGATTTTATTAACAAGAGAGTCGGCTGGCCACCAAAGACGACAGCGATGAGCATCATACATATCCCTGAGTACTTACTGCCACGTTTTTCATACCTGCACGGCAACTTCCCTATATCCAACGTGATCGACTCACTGTTGTCTTCGTTCGCTGATATCATCTCTTAAGTCATTTTTCTGATGGCATTTTTTCGTCAACAATACTACATCTCATCCTATCAAAGATAGCCTGTTGGCGACAAGTGTAATGAAATACATCATCAGTAACACCCTTCGTCTCTTCTTATATCCGTGAAACTAACTTTCCCTCGTAGCTTGGCTTCAAGCACCAAGCTTCACATTTCCAATATCTTATTTGAATCATAAATAAGGTATTCAACGCTTTAAACGCACACATCAAGGCCTATCCAGAAGCACTAAACACATAGTTCACGTTTCTAACGCCTCACTGCAAGCATAAAACGAGGCGTTTTGCACTTCAAACGTCTCATTCGCGGCTTCAAACGCAGCGCGTTCAAACATTGAATAAACCATTTCACGTTTTAAACGGATAATTTTAAACATCGAAGATGTTCTTGCAGTTTCAAATTCGGTATTCCCAGTCAGGGATAGCACGTTTTTTTCTACAATTATCAGCACTCATTCGTCGTTTGATACAATGTCATCAGTCACCAGATGTTGTCACTGCCAGATAATATCTTCCAATCTTTTCCCGGCGTGAAAGGAAACTGATTCCTTTTCTTGTCAACGCAGGCATAGCTTTTCTTGCCGCCACCGTTCATCTTGCTGAGTTCATAGCAAGTCCATATTCTGCCGTCTTGATGCTGGAAGCAGACTTTTTCTGCTTTGATCTCCTCCCACTCCGCACCGGGAACGATATCATGGGAATCGTTCTTCTTGTCATAGCAGAAATATTTCGGAACATCATGCGGATTTCCTTCTGTTTTTCCGCATTGTTCTATACAGAGCATTCCGTTTTTCGTGTTGCGGAACGAAAGGTCTTCCGCGTTCACCTGCGCTGCAACCGCCAGCAAGAAGAAAGCAGTGAAAGGGATGGACAGACTGATCAGGCGCATTGTTTTCCTCCTATGATGTTGTTTTCTGCCATCTTACACAGCTTCACCCGCTGTCGCCATAAAGAAATTCTCCCGATTGACTGAAACTGAAAAAGTAAATTTATGTCGTATGTTACGAATTTCAGGATACATGCACCACGAAACCGCTATGTTTTATACCGCGTTGGCTAGAACAGCAGCACAAGCGAACGTGCTTGCAAAGAACGACCGTGACTGCAGAACGAAATATGTAGCATATTATCATAAATAAAAGGTATTCTTAGTTAGCTGCCTGTCCGTTAGATAGACAATATCTGCCGCAAGAGCGGCAGCAGAATGCTGCAAGGCTTAGTCTTTTATGATTACAAAGTTTTTTTCACGCTGCATCCTCGTCCTGCTCCTTCTCGCTTCCTGTGATTCCCCCCGGCAGAATGCCGCCCTTGGCACCTTGGAGCGCGACCGCGTCGCTCACGCCGCCGCTGTCAGCGAGATGATTGCCGAGCAGCCTGTGCCGCAGGGCAGCATGGTGAAAAAAGGCACTTTGCTGGTGCGCTTGGACGACACCCTGCAAAAGGCGCAGGTCAGCAAGGCGGCGGCGGATTTGGCGCAAGCTGCCGCCAGTCTCGACAAGCTGCGCAACGGGGCGCAGGCGGAGGAGATTGCGGCGGCCAAGGCCAAGGTGACGGCGGCTCAGGCTGTGCTGGCGGAGAGCGAAGTGCAGCACGAACGCTTGAGCGGCTTGGTGCGGCAGAACATCACCAGCAAGGGTGATTTGGACAAAGCGTTGGCAGCGCGTGATGTGGCCCGCGCCAATCTGCAAGCCGTGCAGGAGGAACTGCGCCTGCTGCTCAAGGGCAGCCGCGAGGAGGACTTGCGGGCAGCGACCGCCAAGCTGGAGGCAGCAGCCTCTGTGCTGGCGATGGAGCGGAAACGGCTGGCTGATCTGCGCATCGTCGCGGCGGCGGACGGCATCCTTGACGAGCTGCCGTGGCAGGCAGGTGAGCGGCCTGCCGCCGGAACGCCGCTCGCCGTGGTGCTGGCGGGCAACGCGCCGTATGCCCGCGTTTATGTGCCAGAGCCGTACCGGGCCAAGATTAAAACCGGCGACAAGTTGACCGTGCATGTGGACGGCTTGGACGTGCCAATCACTGGCCAAGTGCGCTGGATTAGCACTGAACCCGCCTTCAGTCCATATTATGCTCTCAACCAGACAGAACGCGCCCGTCTGATGTTCCTTGCCGAAGTGCAGCTGCCGGAGAGTCAGGCGCAGCTGCCTGTCGGCGTGCCTGCCCAAGTTGATCTGCCATGAGCGGGCCGGTCATCAAGGCGGAGCAGCTTTGCCGCAATTTCGGCAGCCTGAAGGCCGTGCAGGACTTGGATTTGGAAATCCAGAAAGGGCAGATATACGGCTTCCTTGGCCCGAACGGAAGCGGCAAGACCACCGCCATCCGCATGTTGACTGGCCTGCTCGCGCCCAGTTCCGGCAGTGTGCGGGTGCTGGACTCGGACTTGCCCCAAGATGCCGAGCTGCTGCGCCTGCGCATCGGCTACATGACCCAGAAGTTCTCGCTCTACGATGACCTGACCGTGCAGGAGAACCTTCAGTTCATCGCCCGCATTTATGGCTTGTCAGGCCGGGCGCAGAAGCGGCGCATCGAGGAGCTGCTGGCGGTGTACAAGCTCGAAGACCGGCGCAAGCAGATGGCTGGACGGATGAGCGGCGGCCAGCGGCAGCGGCTCAGTCTGGCCGCAGCGGTGCTGCACAAGCCTGACCTGCTTTTTCTCGATGAGCCGACCTCGGCTGTTGACCCGGAGAACCGCCGCGAGTTCTGGGAGCAGCTCTTTGATCTCAGCCACGAAGGCACCAGCATCCTCGTGTCCACGCACTACATGGACGAGGCCGAACGCTGCCATTGTCTCGCAATTCTGGAAAACGGCATTAAGCGGGCGGAAGGGCCGCCAGATGAACTGATGCGGCAGATGGGCGCGCATGTAGTGGAGATCGCCTCAAACAATCTGCGCCAGCTCAAGCAGGAGCTGCTCAAACTGCCGGAAGTGCTGGCAGCGGCCCAGCTTGGCGCACGCCTGCGGGTGCTGGTGCGCAACGCCGTGGCCGAGCCGCTGGACTTCCTTGCCCGTCAGCCCTGCGCAGGGCCGCAGGACAGCATGTCCCTTGTCCGGCCCAATCTGGAAGATGTTTTTGTCTCCTGCACAGGGCGAAACAGGGCGGGATGAGAGTGGTCGCATCAAACATCTGCTTGATGCAGGAGCGAAAAATTTTTCGTCCCTGCTGCGTTATGCAAGAGGTATAGCAATTATTTTTTCGCGCATCCTTCTAAAA
The DNA here is from genome assembly GCF_048287415.1 of Candidatus Electronema sp. JM. Classification (NCBI taxonomy): domain Bacteria; kingdom Pseudomonadati; phylum Thermodesulfobacteriota; class Desulfobulbia; order Desulfobulbales; family Desulfobulbaceae; genus Candidatus Electronema; species Candidatus Electronema sp. JM. Next base: position 26,528 of record NZ_JBLWEN010000035.1, on the reverse strand, counting down.
TCAGATAGCAAACACCATGTTCCCTCTCTCCCCTGACGACCTCCTCGCGGTCAAGCTCTCCCTGCAAGTGGCCGCTGCGGCCACGCTGCTTTCGCTGCCCGCAGGCTTTGCCGCCGCCTACATCCTCGCCCTGACCAACCTGCGCGGCAAGGCAGTCTTGGAGGGCCTGATCAACCTGCCGCTGGTGCTGCCGCCAGTCGTGACCGGCTATTTCCTCCTCCTGCTCTTTGGCCGCAACGGCTGGCTGGGCAGCCTGCTCGGCATCTTCGACATCCGCATCATTTTCACCCTGCGCGGCGCGGTCATCGCCTCAGCAGTGGTCGGCTTTCCGCTGCTGGTGCGGGCGATCCGCGTCGGCATGGAGAGCATAGACCGGCAGTACATGCAGGCGGCGCGGACGCTCGGCGCGGGCTGGTGGGACACGCTCTTCACGGTCACAGTCCCGCTCTGCGGCAGGGCGGTCTTGGCGGGCATGACCCTGATGTTCGCCCGCAGTCTCGGCGAGTTCGGCGCGACCATCGTTCTCGCGGGCAACATCCCCGGCATCACCCGCACCATCCCGCTGGCCATCTACGACTACACCAGCTCGCCGGGCGGCGACAGCATGGCCCTGCGCCTCTGCCTCGTCTCAGTCGCCTTGTCCTTCGCCGTCCTGCTGATCGGCGAGGCGGCCAACCGCAGCCTTGCCCGGAGATAGCCCACTCCGCCGATTTTTTTCCAGTTCCTTTCCTCTTGCTGTCCTTGCTCTGCCGCTGTAGTATTGAGCGCATCATGACACAAAGGCACTTGCCAAGGGAGGAAATCATGGTTCTGCGATCCGGTTTGAGATGCGCGGCGTTGTTTCTGCTGATGATGGTTCCAGCCATGCTGCGGGCAGCAACGCCGCCGGTGCCGTCCAGCCCGCCTGAGCGGGTTATTGATCTCGCCAATATTATTGAGCCTGCCTTGGAGGCGCAGCTTGTCTCCGCGCTGCGCGAGCTGGAAACGAAGACGACTGCGCAGATAGTTGTTCTCACCGTCAGCTCGCTGGATGGAGAAACCATCGAAGCGGTTTCGCTTCATACCTTCGGGCAGTGGAAGCTGGGGCAGAAAGGCAAGGACAACGGCCTGCTGCTCACCGTCGCGCTGAAGGAGCGGAAATACCGCTTTGAAACCGGCTACGGCTTGGAGAGTGTGCTGCCGGACAGCCTGCTCGGCAGCATCGGCAGAGAAAAGCTGGTGCCGTTTTTCAAAGAGGGAAAATATGGCGAGGGCATTGCTGCGGCAACCAAGGAAGTGCTTGCTGTTCTTGCAAAAAATTATCAAATTTAGTTTGACAGTATAAAAGTAAAAATTATATAAATAATTTTTAAAATTACTAGTTATTGGTATAACGGAAGGAGATATCGAAGATGGCCGATGAAGACAGAAAGAAATCATTTTTGGAGATACTCGCTATCGTCATCACAGCAATAGCTGCTGTTCTTGGTGGCCTCAACGGTGTTGCAGCTTTAATTACCGCCATGAACACCAAAGGAGAAGTGCAAAACGGCGCAGCGAAAAAATCAGAGGAGACAGCTATGGTTCTCTGGGGTGCTGACCACTACAACAAAATGGTTGCGATGGATGAGGAAGTGCATAGCCGTTGGGCGCAGGTGGAAAATCAGCTCAAGCGGCGGTTTGATTTGATTCCCAACCTTGTCGAGACGGTCAAAGGTTATGCGAAGCACGAGAAGGAGATTTTCGAGAATTTGGCCAAGGCCCGCACCAGCTATTTTCAGGCCAGCTCAATGCAGGAAAAGGCCGCAGCAGCAGGCGGATTGGAAAACGCCTTGTCCCGGCTGCTCATGCTGCAAGAAACGTATCCTGACTTGAAGGCCAATCAGTCGTACCTGAAGCTGATGGACAGCTTGGAGGGCACGGAAAACCGGATTGCCGTGGAGCGGATGCGGTACAATAACGCTGTGCAGGCGGTCAATACCTACCGCCGCACTGTGGTTGGGCGTTTTGCCGCCGCGCTGGCCGGAGTGGAGGCAGCGCAGTATTTTAATCTGCCGGAAGGCGAGCAGCAAACGCCGAAGGTGAAGTTTGATTGAGTGCTGCAACCGCAGATAACCAAGTAATTGACTATATGGTATGTTGTATCCCCCCTTAATCCAATGATAGACTAAAACCAACCGAGAGAATGAAATGTCTTCCTATGAACTTATTACAGTTGGAGAATTCACCGAGAAACTCAGTGGTTACGCGCCAGAAACTGAGGTTACTTTCGGTTCGTCAACTTACAGCCATTGCCCCCTCATATTTGAACGCTTTAAGCGTTACGGTAAAGATGTTTTACTTATTGAACTATCTGAAATTGATGAAGATCACGGATCAACCCCTGAACACCTTCACAGGATAACCGTAGGAGAAATTCGTGAGCATCTTTCAGGATACCAGTCTTCAGACAAAATAGACTTCGGTTGCACCATTGATGGAATTTCGCTGGAACTAACAAGCATTACCAATGTAGTCTCTCTAAATTTTCAGCAATCTGAACCACCAGAAGGGAGGTATGTTTGGACAAAGTCTGCTTGAGTAAAACGAAAGAGGAGCAGGAAGGGTATTGACAATTATGCTGCTTGAAGTCAATGTCGAGAAACGCTTCGGCGAATTCAGCGTCCGGGCGGCGTTCACGCTGCGCTCGGCGAAATGCGGAGTCTTCGGGCCGTCGGGCAGCGGCAAGTCAACGCTGATGCACATGCTCGCCGGGCTGCTGGAGCCGGACAGCGGCTTCATCCGCCTGAACGGGCAGACGCTGTTTGACAAGGCGGGCAAAATCAGCCTGCCGCCGGAGCAGCGGCGGATCGGCGTGGTCTTCCAGAACGCCTGCCTCTTCCCGCATCTGAGCGTGCGCAAGAACCTGCTCTACGGCCTCAGCCGCCTGCCTGCGCAGCAGCGGAGCATTGACTTTGACCAGCTCGTGCGCGTCCTCAAGATTGAAGAGCTACTCGACCGCAGCGTGACCCGGCTCTCCGGCGGCGAAAAGCAGCGGGTCGCGCTGGGACGGACGGTGCTCGCCTGCCCGCAGCTTATTCTGCTCGACGAGCCGCTCTCCGGGCTGGATGGTCAGCTCAAATATCAGATCATTCCTTACCTGCGCCAAGTCTTCGCCGAATTTTCCATTCCCATGCTCTTCATCAGCCACAGCTTGGAGGAACTGCGCCTGATGACGGACGAGGCACTGGTGCTGGAGCGCGGCCAGGCGGCGCGGCAGATGACGACTGAGGAGCTGGCCCGCAGCCGCAGTCTTGGCGGCGGAGAACGCGGCTACATCAACCTGCTTCAGTTGGACGAGCCAGAGGATTTAGGCAAGCTACTGTCGTATCGCTGGGGCAAGACGCGGCTGATGCTGCTCAAGAGCGGCAGCGCGGCAGCCGGGCAGTTCGCCCTTGGCGCGCGAGACATCGTGCTCTTCAAGAAGCACCCGGAGGCGACCAGCGCGCGCAACATGCTCGCCTGCACCGTGCGGCGGATGTATGAGACAGAGTGGCTGACCGGCATTGAGCTGGACTGCGGCGGCGGCACGCTGATCGCCGAGATTGTGCCGCAGTCAGTGGAGGAGATGGAGCTTCACCCCGGCAGCGAGGTCGTGGCCGTGTTCAAGGCTTCGGCGTTCCGGCGGCTGTATTGAGGTGGAACGAACGGCGGGAATTCCTTTGGATGTGCATCCAAAGTTTGGATGCGGAGCAATGAGGCCCTCTTGACAGCATAGCTCAATGCTTTTTTCAATTATCACCCCAAATTACAACGGCGGCAGGTTTCTTGAGGAAACCGTGCGCAGCGTCATCAGCCAAGCGGATGATGCTGTTGCGCTGGAATATATCGTGGTGGATGGCGGCAGCACTGACTGCTCGCATGAGATTCTGGCAAAATATGCGGACAAAATCGCCAGAATTATTGTGGAACGGGACAGCGGCCCGGCCAATGCCATCAACAAGGGGCTGGCGGCGGCGAGCGGCGAGGCGCTGGCGTGGCTGAATGCCGATGACCTGTATTATCCCGGCACGTTGCGGCGGATACGGGAGGTGCTGGAGCACAGGCCGGAGGCGGCAATCTGCTTCGGAAGCTGCCCGATCCTTGATGCGCAGGGCCAAGAAATTCGTTCCGGCATCACCCGCTGCAAAGAATTTTTCTACCCCTTCTCCTCCCGCTTCACCTATCAGTGCATCAATTATCTCTCCCAGCCCGCGCTGTTTTTCCGCAGAGCAGCTTTTGCGCAGGCCGGGCCGCTGCGGGAAGACATGACCGCAGCTTGGGATTATGAATTCATTCTCCGGCTGTGGCGGAACGGCGGGGCGGCGCAGGTGCCGGGCGCACCGCTGGCCGCCTTCCGCTGGCATGAGCAGTCCATCAGCGGCCAGCACTTCGCAACTCAGTTCCGTGAGGAATACGAGGTGGCGCGGGCGGACGCAGGCCGCTTCAGCCCGCAGACCTTCCTGCATTTTTTCGTCCGCTGGGGTATAGTCGGCATTTATTCGCTGATGGCGCAGAGAAGACGGGCAGCCCGGTGACAGCTGCCCGTGTCCCGCCCAGAAAAATGAGCTTTCCGCCTCATTGAACGGGCAGCCCGAATATGGTTTGATGGCAGAGACAGACGAAGCTCGGCTCTCTCCTCCTCTGACAGCCCGGTCGCCGCCTGTTCAGCCCATCTCTCTCCTGAGCTGAACAGGCGGCTGTCCTCTGCTTCCTCCGGCGCACCTCAAACACCCAGGAAAAGGAACGGCACCCGATGAACACGCAACGCACGGTCAGTCAAGCCTCTTACAGATGCGCCGCCGCCAACAGGCATGTCCAAGTTCAGATCAAGCCAGGCAGCCGGACGACGCGGCATGTTCCTCAAGCCTGCTCAGGCATCGGCGATTGTCAGCGCGGCGTGGTGCGCCTTGTTTCCGGCATCACCTATGAGGTGGATTGGCAACGCTGCCGTTTTTGCTCCGACACAGAAAATCAGTAACAAAGCCCCCAGCAGTTTGGCAGCCGCAGCAGAAACTCTCTCCTCCCTGCTGCGGCTGCTGTTTTTTTCTGTTCCCGCCTTTTCCGCCGCCAAAACCATCATTGCGGCAGCGCAGCCCGTTTTTCCTCCCGCTCACTTGCGTCTGTATCGCCAGAACTTAATGACAAAATCGCGCTCTTCCTCTATACTGTCCCGTTGAGTTTTCTGACACGCTCACGTGAACAGGGAGAACGGGATTGCTGACCACCTTTAAGATACTGCTCTTCGGCATCAGCGGCGGCAGGCTGGAGCCGGAGCATCGGCAGCGGATCGAGCAGTGCAGCGCGGTTGCGGCCTCGCAGCGGCACCATGAGCTGCTGGCCGGGCTGGACATCCGCCGCATCGCCATCACGCCGGTGGAGGAGATGATTTTTGAGGCGGCTGTCTCCCTTCAGAACAACGACGTGGCGGTGCTGGCTTCCGGCGATCCGCTTTTCTTCGGCATCGGGCGAACGCTGCTGGAGCGCTTCGGCCCGGAGCGGGTGGAGATTGTTCCCGCCATTTCCGCTGTCCAGCTTGCCTGCGCCCGTTTCAAACTGCCGTGGGACGATTTGACGCTGATCAGCCTGCATGGCCGTGCGCCGGGCCTGCTGGCAGGCAAAGTTTTGAGTCAGCCCAGAGTGATGCTCTTCACCGACCACCGTCACAGCCCGGACCGCATCGCCGCCGATCTGCTCGCACTGCTGAAGGAGCACGGCGACACCGACCGCATTCAAGGATTGAATATCCGGGTGGCGGAGAATCTCGGCCTGCCGGAAGAACGGCTTTGGCAGGGCAGCCTTGAAGAGACAGCGCAGGCGAAATTCGCTGATCTCAATCTGATGCTGATTGAGCACGCCTCGGCAGGCCCGGCTGACGACGAAAACGAGGCTGGCGCGGACTGCGTCTTCGGTTTGCAGGAGGATGAAATCAAGCACTCGCGCGGCCTGATCACCAAGGATGAGGTGCGGGCGGTGATTCTGCATCGGCTGCGTCTGCCAAGCAGCGGGGTGTTCTGGGATGTGGGCGGCGGCTCTGGTTCGGTCTCCATTGAAGCGGCCCGGCTCTGCCCGGAGCTGGCCATTTATGTCATTGAGCAGAAAGAGGAAGGCTGGCGCAACATCCGCGCCAACATCGCCCGCTACGGCCTTTACAACATCACGCTGGTGCGCGGCCAAGCCCCGGAGGCTTTGCGCGACCTGCCCGATCCAGACCGGATATTCATTGGCGGCAGCCGGGGGCTTTTGGCGGAAATCATTGCCCCTTGCGCCCAGCGGCTGATCAAAGGCGGCAGGCTGGCAGTCAGCGCGGTGCTGCAAAACACGGCGGAGCAGGCACCGCTGCTGATGACCGCCAACGGTTTGGAGGCTGATTCCCGCACCATCGCGGTGACGCGGGAGCTGAAGGACTTTGACGAGGACGGGCAGCCATCCGGCCTGCGCCTGAATCCGATCACGATCATCACCGGGAAGAAATGACCCGGCATCATCAGGAAGACAACAAGAGGAGACCTACGGCAATGGCGAAAATCAGTTTTGTTTTGGCGATGATGCTGTCTGTTATGGCTGCTTCCGCGCAGGCAGCCACGTATTATGTTGACGGCGAAAACCCAGCGGCGAGCGACGATTATACCAAGGCGCAGGCGCAGAACGAGGCAACTCCGTATAAAACGCTTTGTTATGCTGGCTGGGTGGCGAAACCCGGCGACACGGTGTTAGTTAAGGGCGGCAATTACCCAGATCCACAGTGCGGAGACAAGACGCAAGTCGCAATGCTCATGCAGGATGGTGAAACAGCAAGGCTGCAAGGTAAACCATACTGGACAACATTCAAGGCGTATCCAGGTCATCGTCCCCACATTCGTTTCCGACCTCCAACAAACGGAATTCATATCGAAGGATCGTATATTATTATTGACGGTTTTGAAGTGTCACCCGAAGATATTATGGAGGGTGACTACAGGAATGGCACCGGTATTTATTCTACAGACTGGGAAACTACATATTCACATCACATTATCATACGCAATTGCAATGTGCATGACTGTCCTGGTGGTGGAATTTCCAGCATGTGGACTGATTATCTGACCATAGAAAACAACATTGTCAGAAACAATAACTACTGGTCATGCGGAGGTCCGAGCGGAATCCATATCTACCAGCCACATGACAGCGGCATCAACTTCGGAGCAACCACAGTGAACGGCACTGACTACAGAATTGTCATCGCAAACAACCGCAGCTATGGCAATGAGAATAAACTGCCACCAACTCCTGCCTGTTTTGCTCCGGGATGGCCTTCGCTGCCAAATTATCCTCCTGACGGAAATGGAATAGCTCTTGATGATTTCGCGTGTAGCCAGCCAAGTGGTCAGGAACAGAAATATCAAAATGTTCTTTATCCTCATCGGACACTTATCATGAACAATCTGACCTACGGCAACGGCGGACGGGGCATTCTTGCGGGCGGCGCAGCTCATGTTGACATCCTCCACAACACGGCGTATGGCAACATGCGAAGCAAAGGATTGCGCGATAGCTGCGGTGGCAGCCAAGATTGCAACATGTTCGGAGAAATTGCTGCGGAAGGGCCAGACATGAGTATATTCAACAACATTGCTGTTGCTGAATATACTCATACATTGTCAATAAAAACATACCCCTATTGGTCAGACGTAATTGGTGCTGATCTCTCGCAGAAAGTTGTTTATGGCAACAATCTCAACTACGGCGGCTGGGGCATTGAAGACAACGGCACCATCGGTTCCAATGCAGGCAACAACATCTCCCAAGACCCTTTGCTTGCAGCTCCCGGCCTGAACGCCGATTCAGACTTCCATCTGACGCAGGACAGCCCTGCAATCAACAAAGGCTCTGCGGAAAACTCCGTGCCGCTTGATTTCGACGGCTTCGCCCGGCCCATCGGCATTCTGCCGGACATCGGGGCGTATGAGGCGATGTCCGACACAGCCAAAACGGTGAACCCGGCCAACGGTCATTCCTACCAGCGGTTCAGTTCGCCGCTGACGTGGAGCGAAGCCAAGACCGCCTGCGCCGCTTTGGGCGGCTATTTGGCCACTGTCACCAGCCCGGAGGAGCAGAAATACGTCACCTCCAAAGGCGCGAATGCGTGGCTCGGCGCGACAGACGAGGTTCAGGAAGGAGCATGGAAGTGGATAACTGGTGAAACATGGAATTACGCCAACTGGTCTGCCGGCGAGCCGAACGACGGCTGTGGCGGGCAGGACTATTTGCAAATTTACCCTGGCGGCACTTGGGATGATCACGGCGGGCCGGGCTGTTTCAAAGACATCACTTTGCCTTACATCTGCGAATGGAACGGCAGCTCATCCGCGCCTTGGCTGCCTGCGATGTATCAATTTTTGCTGAAAGGGAAATGAGGGATAAAGAGGCTGACTATGGCGGCGCAGACGGAAACACTGAGCAGGATACATATCCTGCAAGAAGTTTATCAGATGAATTATCATTCTGATTTCGCTGATCGGGTTCTTGATAAATTGATCGAGCTGGAACGGGATAAGGCGCAGCGCGAGCTGCTGGAGCAGCAAGAAATTCTACGATTATTTGAAGAACGGCACCATATGCCCTCTGAGTTATTCTACGAGCGTTTTCAGAATGGAGTGCTTGGCGACGATGCAGATTTTTTTGAATGGAGCGCGACGTATGACATGTGCCGCTCTGTTCAGGAAAGGCTGGCCAAATTTTCTGCTCTTCCCTTGCAATGACCGCGCAAGAATGCCTTGAGAAAATAAAGGCCAAGCTCATCATCTCGGATGCTGTCTGCTCCATCACCATTATTGCCGAACGCGCTTTAAGCAATCGAGGTTATTTCCGCGCCCGCCTGACTCTTGCCAATGGAGATTTTCTTGAAGTGTCCGAGTATTTTCTTACAGAAAATAACGGATGCTCAACGATAGAATATCGCCATCAATGGATGGACCCCGCAAGAACAAAGCTCATCAAACGCTGGGACAATGCCCCTCATTTTCCTCAACTGGCAAATTTTCCGCATCATATCCATATTGCCAGTGAAACAGATGCGGTGCCCGGAACGGTTATGGGTATCATCCACTTGATAGAGCTTTTTGAAACCGAATTATTGACATGACACCACCTCAGACAGGCCGCCTCTACTTGGTCGGCATCGGTCCCGGCGACCCGGAGCTGCTCACCTGCAAGGCTATGCGGATACTGACGCAGACCAGCGTCTGGGCTGCGCCCAAGGCGCGGGAGAACAGCAGCAGCGCCTTGCAGATCGCGGCGGCAATGGTCAGCCCTGAAGGCAAGACCATCTTGGAGCTGTGCTTCTCGATGAAGAAAATCCGCCTTGGCTGCGAGCCGGATCAGGAAGCGGCGCAGAGCTGGCGGCAGGCGGCGGAGACCGTCCTTGCCCAGCTTGATCAGGGCCGCGACGTGGCCTTTCCCACGCTCGGCGACCCCGGCCTGTACTCCACCGGCTTTTATCTGCTCCACACCCTGCGCGAGCTACAGCCCGATCTGCCAGTGACGGTGGTGCCGGGCATCACGGCCATGTCCGCCTGCTCGGCGCAGGTCATCAGCCCGCTTGGGCTTGGCGACGACGTGTTGACTGTGGTGCCAGCGGCCTTTGACGACGGGCGGCTGCGCGACATCCTCATGCAGTCAGACGCGGTGGTGCTGATGAAAATCTTCCGCCAGCTCCCGCGCCTCATCCCTTTGCTTGATGAGCTGGGCCTGACCGACAAGGCGGTGATTGTCGAGCGCGGCAGCATGGACGAGCAGCGCATTCATTACGACATCCGCGCCGCAGCGGGCCGCGAGCTGCACTACTTCTCGACCATGCTGGTGCGGAAAAAACAACTGATCAGCAAGACAGCATCATGACACATCCTGTGATTTTCCTTGGAGCAGGGCCAGGCGACCCGGAGCTGCTCACCCTCAAAGGCCGCCGTCTGTTGGATGAGGCGGATGTGATAGTCTATGCGGGCAGTTTGGTCAATCCGGCCTTGCTGGCAGGCGTGCAGGCGGAGATTCATGATTCCGCTGGCATGACGCTGGACGAGGTGCTGGCCGTGCTGATTGCGGCGCAGCGGGGCGGGAAAAAAGCGGTGCGCCTGCACACCGGCGATCCGGCCTTGTACGGGGCCATCCGCGAGCAAATGCAGCGGCTTGACCTCGAAGGCATTGGCTATGAGGTGGTGCCGGGAGTCAGCTCGGCCTTTGCCGCCGCCGCCGCGCTCAAGGCGGAACTGACTGTGCCGGAGATCACGCAGACCGTGATTTTCACCCGCATCGGCGGGCGCACAGCCGTGCCGGAAGCGGAATCGCTGCGCAGGCTGGCGGCAGTCCGGGCCTCGATGTGCATTTTTCTCTCCGCAGGCATGATGGAGCAAGTGGCCGCCGAGCTGATGGCGGGCGGCTGTCCGCCGGAAACACCGGCGGCAGTGGTGGAGAAGGCTTCGTGGCCGGAGCAGCGCGTTGTCCGGGGCACGTTGGCGGATATTGCCGGGAAGGCGCAGGCGGCGGGCATCCGCAAGACAGCGATGATAGTGGTCGGGCAGGCCTTGTCGGATGAGGAGACTGCGGCATCAAGGCTGTATGATGCGGGGTTCAGTCATGAATACAGAAGCAAAACATGAATCTGAAGTTAATTTTCGTAACGACATGGTGCTGGTTAAGCAGCAAGTTGTGCTGCTTAACGCCAACCTGAACGAGCTGTTTGCGAGAATATCCGCTGCAAGGAAACGTATCACCGCAATGTGATGCCCGCATCAGCGGCGGCTTCGCCTGCATTGCGGACGAACAGCTCGGCAAAGGCATCAATTTCGCCCAAGCCGCGTTCGGCGGTCAGCACCTCGAAGCCTTTTCTCTCCAGCACATTTTTCCACGAGTCTTCTTCCGGCCCAGCCATGTCGTTGACCGAATGATCACCGGCGACGATCATGAATGGCTTGAGCAGCACCTTGCGCACGCCGAAGCGTTGCAGCTCCTCGGCCACATCGGCCAGCACAGGAAAACCTTCCACATTGCCGATCACGGTCAGCAGGCCGGGATAAAGCTGGCGCATCCGGTGCGCCAGTTCAACGTAGGCACCTGCCGAGGGAAAATGCTCATTGCCGTGGCCCATATACACCAACGCGGCTTCCGCCGAGCGGGCCAGTTCCGCATCTGCGGCCAAGGCGGCGGCGACCGCCAGAATGTCGTCGCCGTAGGGATGGGCGATGCCGAAGGTGCCGAGCGCGGGCCGTCCTAAGACGACTTTGTGAAACGGCTTGTATTTCGCTTTCTTGACGGTTCCCATCCGCAGCAGTCCGTCCACATAGGTGCCGAGATCAAGATATTCCTCGCCCATTGCGATGTGCGTCGGCTGGAGAACTATATCGTCAAATCCTTGATCTTGCAGATCGGCGATGGTCGCCAGCACTGTTCTGACCTCGAAAATTTCTGCGGGAATTTCAGGATGGGCCTGGCGGTAGGCGGCATCTGCTGCCCGCTTGCGCCATTTTTTGCGAATGATGTTCGAGGTGAAGGCGATCCGCACCGGCGTTTCCGGGTAGCGGGCCGTCATTTTCCTCCAGATGTTGAGCAGCCCTTGCAAGGCCGACTCAACTGTGGTGCCAAACATGGCGATGACAATTGCGCTTTTATGCTCCATCCTTTCAATTCCTTTGCTGAAAAACAACAAAGCCGGAGACGCTTCCCGCGCCTCCGGCCTGACAGCCGTGGTCAGCAGCAGTCGCTGATCAGTAGCCGTAACCGGAGCCGTATGGCATATTCTGCTGCATCATGCTCGGCATCATATTTTGCATCATCATGTTCTGCATATTCGGCATCATCATGTTCTGCATGTTGGACATCATGCCCTGAACACCCGGCATCATGCCTTGATTATAGAACATACCTTGATTGCCTGGCATCATGCCTTGATTATAGATCATGCCTTGATTGCCGGGCATTCCAGTGCCATAATCAAGATAAGGATATCCGCCGCTGCTGGAAGAACCAAAAATCGGCATCGGCAACGGCACATTGGGGAAGTTGGAATTCATGATCCCCTGCTGCATATAGGACATTTGCCGCTGCTTGATCGGTGCGCTGACCATTGGAATCATCGCAGGCATCATCGCGCTCTGGAAACGGTAGGGGAAATTCCACGGCTGAATCTGGCTGATCATGCTCTGCACTGCGCCGGGCTGAATCATCGGCCTGAACGTGGCCTGACCCATCGGGGAAATCTCCCGGACCCGGTTGGTCATGATTGAATCCCGGACGCTGTTTCTGATCTGATTGATCGGCGACGACATGCCGCTGCTCATGCTCTGCTGCAGCATGGACAAGTTTTGATTAGCCATCCCTATCGCGCCGTTTTGCCGCTGCTGCTGCGGCAATGACTGAATCCCCTGCTGCACCACCTGCCGCATATCCAGCATTGGCATACTCACACTTCCGCTTGAGCTTGGATACCCGCCGCTGCTCGGGTACCCTCCTCCCATGCTGCTGCTGCCGTACATATTGGCCAGAGAACCGGGATTGACCGGCATGGCGAACTGCTGCTGAACCATACCGCCGTTCGGCACCACACCCGGCATTCCGCCAGCTCCTGGCAGCGGTTCAGCACTGCTGCCCGACATGCTGCCTGCGCCTGGCAACGGCGCGGGGCCGCCTCCCAATTGCGCAAAACCGGACGCTGCGCTCAGGCAAACAAACGTTACTCCCAATGCTGCGACATGAAATGTTTTTTTCATCTCTGCTCTCCTTGCTGTTGATCTCTGCTCCTGCCCTTTTTCTTCATCTGCCGCAGGCGGAGATGAAGTGTCATCTGTAAGGTAGCAGCTTCCGTTGTGTTTGTAAATTTTTTTCTGGGAATGTCCATCTTGCTGCTGCGGCAAAACAAAAGCCGAAGATGCGCCAGCACCTCCGGCTTCGCTGTTTTCTCTGTCAGATGCCTGCCAGAAAAATAACGACGGCGCAGCGCGTTACTTCACCTGAAACATCGAACCGCCACCAACATTAGGCCCGGAAGAAGAAGAACCCGCGCCAGGCAGGCCGGGCACGTTCGGGAAGCCGGAGCTTTGGATGCCTTCCTGCATATAACCAATCTGCGGGGTTTTGATCTGAGTGCTGACTTGGCCGACGATCATCGGCATCATCTTGCTCTTGAAGCGGTTCGGCAGCTCCCACGGTTTGATGTTGCCGATAATGGTCTGCACCATTTGCGGCTGAATGTTGCTCCGGTACAGATTCGGCGCCATTGCAGAGATGTTTCTGTAGCGGTCTTGCAGAATGGTCTGACGCACCTGCTCTCTGATCTTGGCAGCGGCAGCCTGCGGCATCATGCCGATGTTCTGCTGGGTCAGCTGCTGGGCCAAGGAATCACGCTGCTGCTGGGGCATGTTCTGCACAGCCTGCTCAATCATCTGGCGGATGTCAAGCACGGTCGGCTGAGACGACAAGGCAGCCTGATCGGCCTCAGATGAGAACAGAGTATCCATTTTCACGTTGCCGCTGACCTGCTGATTCACACCCTGCATCATGCCACTGGCCATGCTTGCAGCGATGCTGCTGGCCATGTTTGCTGCCGGGCCGCCTACCGGGGCACCCATTTGGGCCATCGCTGAACCAGCCAGCGCCAAACCGAGTCCTAAGGTGAATCCAATGACTGCTTTTCTCACTTTCGCTCCTCCTCTTGGTTAAATCCATCCGCACCACGCGGACAGACATCTCTCCAGATCAAATTGTAATATTTGGCTATAGATAACGCGTTGCGTGTCTTTTTGCAAGAACTTTTTGAAAAAGACGTACAATTTTTTGAATCCGGTTTTAAAAATTCCATGTTGAGGACAAAAAAAAGCCGCGCCATCTCCAAATGGCACGGCCTTGCTGAACAGGGATGGCGGAAAAAATATCACTTGCCCTGCCCTGCTCCATTCTGCTGGCCCATCGGTAGCTGCGCCGCCGGGAAGGATGCATCCATGATTCCCTGCTGCATCTGCTGAAGCTGGATACCTTTGATCTGGCCGCTCACTTGCGCGACGATTTGCGGCATCATCTGCTGCTGGAATTGATTTGGAAAATTCCACGGACGCATCTGCCCGATCACCGCCTGCACCATCTGCGGCTGCAAGACAGGCCGGTAGGCGTTTTGCCCATACTGAAACATGTTGTTGTAGATGGAATTCATCATCCTGTTCGGCAGCTCATTTTTGACCGGCATGGCCGCATACTGCTGCTGCATGGTCTCCTGCTGCATTTTGCGCACCATCTCGTCAACAGTCTTGAGCATTTCTGGATTCAGCTCGACTGAACGCGCAGGCGCAGCTAATAGCAGCAGGCCAGCCGCAATCATTCCTGGCAGCAGACTTGCGCCGTTTTTTCTGAGCATCTTCATTTCCGCCCCCTTTTTTTTCATAGTGAAGAAATATGCCGCACATCATACCGTAGCACACAGCAAGCTATCCAGTCAAGCGCGGCTGCGGAAACGACAACGCCGGTGAAGCGCAGGCTTCTCCGGCGGCAGGAAAAAAAACGTGCAAATTCAGCTCACGAACCCGGCACAGGAATCGGACGGGAAAGAATATCCTGCATGAATCCTGCCTTCAGGATATTGATATTCTTCTGCATCATCACCGGCTGGATCACGCTTTGCAATTGCAGCTTGGAGGAAAAATCCTGCATCTTCTGGCCACGCATTTGATCTTTGGGCGGCATTTTCTGATACAGATCAACCATGGTCTGTTGCTGCATCTGCATAATCATGCTGTTGATCATCTGCATGCTGGCATCATCAACCGGCGCGGCGGCTGATGCCGAAGCTGCCCAACCGAATGCTGCTGCTCCAAGAATAAACCCTATGGCTGTTTTCTTCATAGCCTTCATTTGTGGTCTCCTTGCTGTCACTTCTGAGTGGTCACGCTGCCGCCGACATTCTGCGCCATCATCTGCATCTGGAGCGGTTTGATCTGCTCGCGCATTTTGATCAGCATTTCCGGCTGAATCTTGCTCTGCATAAAGTTCTGTGAAGCGCGCTCCTGCATGTATTTGCTCATCATCTGCGGTTTGAACAGCATCGCACGGTAGTTCTGATCAACCATCTGCTTTTGCAAAGCAAGAATCGCCTGCATAGCTTGCTGATCAAATCCGCCGTTTTGCTGTTGCTGTTGTTGCTGCGCCTGCTGCGCGGATGCGGCCCCGGCGATCAAGAGACCGGCAACTGCTATCCCCAGCGCGAGCTTTATACCTTTCATTTTCCTACCTCCTCCTCATAATGAAAAACTATGGACAAAAAGCAATCCTTTGTCCGCTGCCGCCGGACACCGCGCCCGACTGTCTGCCTATTATACTGCATCCCCAGCCGCTTGTAAATTCTCTCCGCAGCTTCATATCTATGAGATACGGCAAGCAGAGGCATTTGTCAAGAAGACTTGCAGGGGAAAATTGCCGGTGACCACTTATTTGATCTGAAACGGCTTGCGCCCGGCAGAGCTGCCGACCATCCCTGCTGACGGGCCAAGTTCCGTGTAAAGCTGGACATCTCTGCCGCCGTTGCCGCTGACCGTGTTGCCATCCATGAAGATTTTTGCCAAGGCTTCATGCGGATAGCCAGTGACGATCCCGCCGATCCGGCTGGCGTTGACATCTGTGCTGTTGCCGCTGACCGTGTTGCCCTGCACAAACAGATCGCTCCGGTTCAGCGAAGAAATAAAAATGCCGGAACGGCGGTTGCCGCTGACCGTGTTGCCGCGCACGCTCAACTTGCTGCCGGGAGCGGCCAGCGCGGCGGCGGCATCGCCGGGATTGACCGCAATGCCGACAACATTATCGCGCACTTCATTCCCTTCAATCACTGGATAGGCTTCCTCACGCACGCCGATGCCGATGTAATTGCCGGTGATGGAGTTCAATTTCACGGTCGGCGTGGCCAAACCGCGCACACCGATGCCAGTGACTTTGTTGTTGGAGATGTTGTTGTTGTAGATCGTCCCGCCTGCGCCAAGGCCGTTGCTCACGCCGACAGCATTGTCATAGATGTAGTTGTTGTGGATTTTTGCGTTCTCGGTGAATTTTTTCTGCCCGTGAATGCCCACGCCCACATGCTTGTTGCCGGTGATGCGGTTGTCAACGATCTCCGGTGAGCAGTTAAGAATCTGGATGCCGTGGCCAAATTGGCCTGCGCCGCCGCCGGTTACGGTGAAGCCCTGCACCCGTCCGGTCGCTTTATTGTCGAGATAGACAATCAGCACCGTCGCTTGATCGCCAGTTTTGCCGCCGCCGTCAATCACCGGATTGCCCACGCCAATCAGATTGACCGCCTTGTCAATCACGATATTCTCTTTGTAGGTTCCGGCTTGAACAATAATATCCTCACCGTCCTCTGCTGCGTCAATCGCAGTTTGGATGGTAGGATATTCGTCCGGCACTGATCTTTTGCCTGGGACTCGGCTTTGCTTCGTGCAGAAATACGCGCTGTCCGGCTCGCTGATTTTTTTGCCATTGCCGACAGACAGCTGGACGGTGTAGCAGCCCGGCGCATCGGCAACAAAGGCAGGCCGCTCTGCGGCAGGGGCGGAGAGCGTCGCTTGGCTGGCCGCAGGTTTGCGGGCCAATGTCCAACGATAGGTCAGCTCGCTGCCATTCTGCTTGTTTTTGTCATACGCTGTCAGCGTGACGGTTTCGCCGACACTGACCGGCTCTTCCGCTTTGGTGATTTTCGCCTCTGGCGGTTTATCCGGGTCTGCCGTGATGTTCAACGTGATCGGTGCGCTGCGCAGCCCCCAGCGATCTGCGACGGTAAGCTGGACAGCATATTGCCCGCCTTTATCCGCTGTGAAAGTGCAGGTGCCGTCTTTCTGCGGCTGCAATGAGGCGGCGCTCTGCGGCGGCCTGCCAGTCAGCCGCCAATCCCAGCGAAGTTCATCGCCATTCGGATCAAGACTGACCGCGCCATTCAGCGTCACCTTGTCTCCGGCATAAACCGGAGTTTTGAGTGCCTCAATCTGCGCTTTCGGCGGCTGATTGGGCGGCCTGTTCTCCGCTGTCGCCTCTGGCCCGCCATAGGCTCCCATGTCGTTGATGTCCGCGCCAAGAGACGGCCCGAAATGCCGGTCGTTGAATTGTGCCGCCGGATCGCCGTGGTCAATGGCGGGCGAACCAGGCCGCAGGTGATAATCGTGCTGGGACGGATTGACAAAAAGCGGATCGCCAAGCATATTTTTGCTTTTCTCCAGCGTGGCCTGATCTTCGTAGCCGCCGAATTGCAAACGGATATACCACAAATAGTCAGGATAGAAACCATCGGCCCGGTTGTTGGCGTACAGCAGATTGTAACTGTAGCCGCTGCCGAACGATTTGATGCCTGCCTCGCCGTTGCCCGCGACAATGTTGTTTTTAATTTCCGGCTGAGGCCGCTCTTTGCCAGCCTGCGGAGCTGTTCCTGATGACTCAGCCACAGAAATTCCGGCCAAGCCGTTGTTGGCGATGGTGTTGTTGACAAGCTGCATTGCGGTCTGACCGCAGCGCACTCCGGCCTCGCCGTTGCTGTAGATCAGGTTGTTGACAACCCGGCCTGTGCCTAATGCCGCGTTGACACCAGCTTTTTTATTCGTGTGGATGGCATTGCCGACCACTTCCACCTGCGAAGGCCGCTCGCCGCCAATATTGATGCCAGCCCAGTTGTTGCGGGTGATCAAATTGCCCCGGATCACTGCTGAACTGTTGTCTTCCAAAAAAATTCCCGCCTTGCCATTAAGAGCGAGAATGTTGGCGGTGACAGTGAGTTTGCAATTTCGGGCATAAATTCCAGCGGCATTGTTGCCAGTGATCAGGCAGCCGCTGATTGAAAGAGCGGCGGAATCGCAATACACGCCCGGCCCGACATCAGCATCAGGCATAATGAACGGCGGACTGCCGCCGGTGATGGTGAAGCCGTCTATGGAGGCGTTGTCGGCAGCAAAGATCACATAGCCGCCGCGAGTGCTACCATTGATGATCGAGCCGTATTTGCTGGAATCACGCTCAGTGAAGCTGGTATTCCAGCCGCCTTCCAATTTCATGCCGGGCCGGAGCATGATATTTTCAGCATACATGCCTTCAGCAACCCGCACAGTATCACCAGACGCGGCTGCGGCAATCGCTGCGCTGATGCTGGGATACTGATTTGGCACCAGCAGCAGATTTGCCTCAGCAGCATATGGCAAGCTCAAGCTACAGAGAAAAAATACAGACAGCAGCGCGGGCAGGCCGCGCCAAACAACCTTTTCAGTCCTCATGATGGCGTGATAGATGCGGTTCAGAAAGAAAACAACTCAGAGTTCTCTAAAGCTGGAGAACGCTGAACCCGCAGTTTTAGCCACATCAGCACCATCAAGCCGCTATCCAGGCAGGTCGGCATTTGATCGCCCGCCTTGCTTTTCACAAACATTACTCTCCCCCTCCTGATTTTTTTGTCCCAGAAAAAGCCGAATCTCCTTATTCGCGCTTCTTCCTTGCTCTCCCGCCTATACAATAAAACAACGCGGCGCAGATGGACAGAAAAAACAGAAGCAGGCGGTCATTCGCCGATGATTTTCACCAGCACGCGTTTTTTGCGCCGTCCGTCAAATTCACCGTAGAATATCTGCTCCCACGGCCCGAAGTGCAGCTTGCCCGCAGTGACCGCAATCACGGCTTCCCGGCCCATGACCTGCCGTTTCAGATGGGCATCGGCATTATCTTCATAGCCATTGTGGCGATATTGATTAGTCGGGGCATGAGGGGCGAGCTTCTCCAGCCATACTTCATAATCATGATGCAGGCCAGATTCATTATCATTGATGAAAACAGAGGCGGTGATGTGCATGGCGTTGACCAAACATAAGCCTTCTTTGATGTCAGATTCAGCCAAACATTTCTCAACTTTCGGTGTGATATTGATGAACGCACGCCGCTCTTGGATGTCAAACCAAAGTTCTTTATGGTAACTCTTCATAACTCTTTTCAAGATAGATGAAAAAACAAGTGCGGACAAAATTTATTTTGTCCGCACTTATTGTGCTTAACAGCTTTCTCGACTATTGTCCAGGACAATACGCTGGTGTTCCGTCGGCCTCAAAACAGTTGCATGGCATAGAAGTGCCATTTGCATCTGAACACCGTTTTTTCAACAGCAGCACATTGTAAATATGGGCGAAGTTGAACGGTTTGAATATACCGTTTACGCCGGAAGATCCCGCAGGAACGGAAGTCGCCTCAGTGAAGTTAGTTTTGTTGGCGTACCATGAGAGAGGAGAAAATTGTACCTTGTAGTCCCCTGCTTGAAGTTCTCCTGTACTATATTGACCTTGTGCGTCAGTCACAACAGAGGTCACTGTTTGCTTACTGCTGTCATATATTGTAACGGATACTCCTGAAAGAGGCAGGCCTGTACTGTCACTGACTTTACCAGAAATAGGCCCGCGATCAAGCACAGCATCAATGCCAGAGGAACCCGTTGTGATATCAACAGATTTTATTTTCGAATCACTAATATTGGAAGCATCTTGATACCATTCAGTCAAACCAGTTCCAATATTATTGATAAATTTTTCGTAAAACTGCACGAAATACGTCCCAGGAACCGGAAGCCCTTGAACCTGATATATTCCTCCATTGCCAGAAGTCGTGAATCCTCTGAAAGTATAAGAAGAGTCATATACAGAGATCAATGCGCCGACAACTGGCACATTACCTGCCTTATATACTGTACCGGAAATGCTGCCGCCAGTGGCAAGTTGACCGTTGGTGGTGCCAGTTCCCCCCGCTGCAACGGAAGTCGCCTGATCTGCACTATAGACGGTGTTCGTCGGGGCGGCCGACACAGCATTAGAATACCATACGGTAGTATATTCAGTTTGATAGGCCCAAAAACGCACCTTGTAGTTGCCTGCTCTTAATCCGCTGATTGTGTAGTCGCCTCCAGTTGTAGTCGCTGCGTCTGAAGTCCTCACCCATGTTATGCCGTCTTCAAGATATGCCTGTACATAAACTCCTGGAATGCCGGTGGCAGGTGCAGGGGCTTGGGTCACTTTACCTGTAATTGTCAGACCAACATTGAGCTGCGTCTCGCCTAAATTTGCTCCAGCTGATGAAGTCAAGGTGATGACATCGCCATTGCCAAATTCCTCGACCACAGAAGCGGGCGAGGAAGTATTGCTTTTGTACCATCCACCGATATAATTAATCCCGATGGGGAAAAAACGCACTTTATAATTTCCTGTAGTCAAGCCTGTCAGCGTAAAGACACCAACCGTGTTTGTCCGTACGGCTTTCACAAGGGTAGTTGCATTGTCAGCACGATATACGCCTACTGCCAAATTCTGTAGCAAAGCTTGCGTATCCGCTGCCTTTACGGTGCCTGTTATTGTGCCCGCCGCTGTTTGGGCCGTCGCAATGGTAGGGCGAAAAAAAAATAAAAAGGCAAACAACAACATGGCTGCCTTTCGTAACAGGATGTGCTCCGCTTGAGGTCTCATGTTAGATTCTCCGTAAAAAATTCACAAAAAATTATAACTGGCTGTTCTCAATATAAGATAGAAAACACAAAAACTGCAAAGAAATTATCTCGTTGGCGGGCATAAGCCTTTTCCCCTTTGAGAACTTATTTTTTTTCCAAGACAGGAGAACAGAATTCGGCTGACCATCAGCACTGCGCGCAGCCGCATGACAGGAGCAAGAAGGGATATCACCTCATTGTTTTTATCGGGAAAAAAAATACGCTCAACACGGCCTAACACCTGTAACGCAGGAATAAAACCGTCAAATCCAGCGCAGGCATCACCTTTGGTCAGCAGCTGCGGCACGCCGTTTCGGCTGCGCCGCCAAATCAGCCGGTGAATGAGCGGCGTGTTTCGGCTGCTGCGGATAAAAAGGATGTCACCGAGACGGGGACTTGCCTGTCTCAAAGGGGCTACCTCCACCAGTTCGCCGCCTTGAAGCAACGGGCGCATGGAGCTGCCGGAAACCCGGATGTGCACGGTCAGGCCTTGCCGCAGCAAGGTGTGCACAAGGTCAAGGGCACCCGGCTCACGAATGCCGATGACAGGCGTGGCGGCGAGAGGCTTCATGCTCGCTCAGTCGAGCGAAGCGGCCAGCTCTGCGACGGCCTGCACCGCAGTCTGATCTGGACGAAACGCCAATTCATACGCTGGAATGGCCCGCAGCAGGGATTCGCAGACAGCAAGCCCCTTGTCAGTCCATTCTTGGCTGTACCACGGAATGGAGACAGTCTCCAGCAGGCGGCGAAGGGCAGCAGAGGGCGGCAGTTTTGAAATTTTTGTTTCTTGGGCTTGGCTGAGAAAAACTAAAGCGGACAGGGGCGCCGACTCATTGCGGGCAATCACTCCTGAGCCTTTCCATGGAGTGCCCCAGAGATGCCAACTATCATCCAATCGCCGCATAATGATCCGCTCTTCGCTGAAAAGCTGATTTTCAGGATGCGGCAACAGCAAATGGCTGAGGGTTGACTTGCCAGTGCCAGAGACAGCGGGAAAGACCATGCCTTTGCCGTTGATGGAACCGCCTGCTGCGTGAATGATCAGACCGTGGTGATTGATGAAGGTGTGCTGAAGGAGGAAACGGTTGAAGACCAGCTCGTACAGTTCGCTGTCTACAGAGGTTGCTTTTTGTGACAGCTTGTAATTAAAGCTACTGAACTCAGCATCAATATCAAGACACCATAGAAGGCTATTTCCATCTTCAGTAAAATGAAGCAACTGAAAAGTACTGTCTGATGTTTTTAAAAAAAAAGAACGACGATTAAAAAATATAATCTTGTCTGTTTGACAAGAAAATTCTTTTCGCAATAAACTGAAAGTAATATAGACTTCACCATGAAGTGGTAAAAAATGCTCAGTTGAAAAGTAATCAAAAGAATGCTGCCAGTCTTCTTTTGCAGATAATTGATGTAAACTGCAATATTCTACAGTCCTAACCGATAATCCGCCAATTATAATGGATAGCACGTATTCTTTTATTCAGGCGTTTTTAGACGGATCGGAATCACTACAACCAGAACTAATGCCAATTAGACACCCCCCCAACACTTGATCCGCAAATAATGCTACTGCGCTGAACTCAGGTTTTTCATACGACTTTTTTTGCGGAATACTATCTTCTTTTAATTCAAATTTCTGTTCTTTCATGATTGCACGTTATACTGTTATCTGTTGTTTACGATTGGCGGCATATTGACAATAAAAATCTGCTGCCTGTTCCGCATTACCTGTTTCTGCTGCACAATTACTCGGACAAGCTGTGCACAGCGGCCTGTCTTTGCAGCGGTTGCAGAAAAATTCAGCTCCCGCTTCTTGCTCAGAAATCAGTCTGCTAATGCTCTGCCATGCCGCCTGAAACGCCTCTTTGCCTTCAGTAATGTCAAAAGACGGCTGAAGCGTGATCAAGCAGGGCTGCATTTTTCCATACGGCGTGATGTGGCAGGATGACTTGCCTGCGCCGCAGCGATAGAGCTTGGTGGACGGCTCTGCTGGTGCAGTTATGCACATCCGCTCCCGTAATTTTTCAGCCACCTTGCTAATGCTCAAATCCGCCGCCGCCGCCTGTTCCGGCGCAAGGCGGAAACGCAAGGTGTCACGCAACGTTGCACCAGCATTACTGCGATTGCCGTTATCGCCGTTAGCTACCGCCGGAATGATTGAGCAATCATGCCGGAACTGCACACCCATTTCATCTGCCTGCTGCCAGAGCGCGGCCAAGTCCGCCTGATTCACGGTCAGCACCATTGTTTTCAGCCGCAGCCGCACATTGGCCTGACGCAGCCGCTCAACACCTTTCATGCAGGCGGCATAAGAACCTGCTGTCTGTGTCACAGCCTCAAAAGTATCTTGGCTGGCACCGTACAGCGTCACTTCCACCGCACGTGGCGGATATTCGACAAAGACACTGACAATCTCATCCGTCACTAACGAACCGTTACAGAACACTGTCACCAACAGGCCGCTGCGGACAGCGTAACGGTAAATCTCTACAAAGTCTGGGCGGATCATCGGATCACCACCGGTGATCGTCAGGAAAAGTACCCCTGAAGCAACCAGCACATCGAACAGGTTAATGACTGCTGCTGTGTCCAGCTCTTGATGCTTATCTTTGCGGATATACTCCTGATCTCCTAGATAACAATGAACACAACAGAAACTGCACCGTCGGGTCAACTCAAACGAAACAGCCAACGGAACACGAGCCTCAGCCGCCTTGGCAAGATAGCGGGCTATGTCATTTGATTCACGACCGAGGCAATCTAAAGATTCAATATCCAATTTTCTTGAAAAGAATTAACCTATTGAGCTGTAACTAGCATCAGGTATATTGCATGTATTAGAACTGCAATCGTTTAAAACCATATCCGCAAACAACTGAACCGCAACTATTGCTGGCTTTTCGTAAAGCCGCTTTTCTTGCCTCGTCTCCGACGGCTGAATCTCCTCTTGCATGGTCTCCCTCTCCTGTTTTTTCATAGATTGATATCAGCCGCCGCAATCAACCCCGCCTCCGCCAAACCGTCAGCTATTTCCAGTAAATCCGACGCAATCACATCAGCAGGGGCATCGTACTGCTGTTCCAGCATATCGCTAATTTCAGCCAAGCTGCGGGTGCCGTCCAACGCCTGCCAAATGAACGCCCCGGTCTCGTTCAAAGTGTAAAGATTGTCCATTGAGGCCAGCTCGCCAGATGTCGGCACCAGCAGGGTTTCATCCATCACCTTGCGGGTGACGATATTGTCAGCCTGACGAAACACATCATTCAACTGCACGCCCATTCCACGCTCCTCTAATCTGCGCCGCACCTTGCTGCTGCTTGGAGCGGCGGCACTTGAACTCACTGTTGCTGTGTCGGCATCCGCACTGCTGGATCACCAAGCAGGTTATAGATATCAAGGATATAAACATCTGCGCCTTTTTTCTCCTTCACATATGCCTGCTTGCCTTGCACCACCGCCTCGCCGACCGTCGGCTGCTCCTCGCTGAACAAACTGCGGTAGAAACCTTCTGCCATAATGTCGGCAAGATAATTCCGTGACAGCCCTGTTGCGCCGAAGAAAACCGCTGCTCCTCCATCTGCCCGCAGCACTGCGCTCTCACCAAGACTGTTCAAGAGCGGATAGCCAAAGCTGGCCGACGAACAGCTCATGCTGACCATCAAGGCGGGCGGGCCAACCGGGTCTGACATCTTTTTGATGTCATCTGCGGTCAGAAGGGCATTGCTCCTGCCCCAGCCGATCAACGAACTGTGGCCAATATAATGCACGATGCCAGTCCCTTGCCGCATGGACGTTTTAAGCTGACTGCTCGCCGTCGTGTTGCCGAGAGTGTCAACATCAAGACGTTTAACCGTAATCTGTTCCGGCATCAAGCCGACCACCTGATCGGCACTGGCTTTGAAATCGCCTGCCGCCGGATCAGACTTGTCATTCATGATGGTCAGCGTCTTGCTGCCAGCATGAGGAGACTGCTCGTATCTGATCACTTTATCTATATACCGCTCCAGCGCAGTTTTGTCAAACACTGGAATTCTGCCTACGGCAAATTCTGGCACACCGTCATTGCCGACCACATCAGCCAATGCGCTGTCGCTGGGGAAGAAGCCATCCGGGGTCTGCACCAATACGCTGGGCACCAGCGGCCAGCCATTATTGGGATACCCCTCTCCTTTGACGAGATAATTCTTGTAGTCATAAGAGCCATCGCCGATCAAGACGACGAATTTTGGCGCACGTTCCCACTTGGCGTAAACATAGGCCAAGAAATCATGCACCGCTTCCGGGGCTGCCAGACCGCTGCTGAACTCATCCTGCACATCTTCGATGTCAACCGCCATCGCGGTCAGCCCTTGGCCTTTGCGGTACTCAGCCAGCCGTTTGGCCGAATCAAGGAGATGCAGCGGGCTGATGATCAGATAATCCGCCTTGTTCGCAGTGCTGCGCAAGCTGGACGCTCTGTCAACGGTCAATGCTCCAGCAGCCGGACTGATGTTTTCGGTCACAAAATATCGGTGATCAGGCTTAGTTGCCACAACCGCTGTCTGTCCGCCATTCTGATCTTGGCGTAATTCCGTCCGCACTCGCACCGGATTATCTGGATGCGTGATATCCAGAGCCAGCACTGTGCTGCCGCTGAATCCACCCACGTTCACACGATTGGACTGACCACTGCCGAACATCAGCTCTCCCTGCTGCGCCTGATAGTTACGTTGATACGCCACCTCAATGGAGTCGAGATAAATCAGAGAATACGCTACACCGCTGTTGAGCTGAGAAACAATCTTTACTTCATTGCTGGCCTTGAGTAGATTGGCCGGAACTGCTTTACGAATCTGCCAATCGCCGGTTTCAGCTATTTCAGCTCCGCCAAGAGCGGTGCCATTAAAGACGAGAGAAACCTTGTACGGTGCCTTATCGCCAGTTTTGCGGCTGGAAATATTGACCAGATTAACTGTCAACTCCGCGTCACCGCTGCCGGTGAAATCAGGGGTAGTGACAAAATGGGTCGTCGTCGCCTCTTTTCTTGAGGCAAAGAGATATTCCCATGCCCAGAAATCTCTCACTGGTTTGTTGATATAGAGATGGAATGGCATGTGATTTTCTTCCGCTCTTGCCCGATCAGCAAAAGACGGCTCGGTGACAGCCCGGCCTTCACCGACAGCCTGCGGCGCAACATCCATCGTGAGACCTTTTTTGCCCAGCTCGATCCAATAGACCATCTGTCCGATGTCATTCCGTTTCGGAGCTTGGCCGTAGAACCAGAGCGCGGCTCCATTGGCGGAGAACAGCACTGGCACGGGTTTGCCCTGCGCCGTCACCAAGCATTTTTTCGCCTTCAGATGCTGCACTGCCTGCTGTTTTTTCATGCCTGCGGCAGCAGCCAGCTCGTCAGCAGTCAGCCGCACCAAGCCGTCTTTGGCGACAGCCAGCTTGAGCAGATTGCCGGTCTTGCTTTTCTTCTGCACAGCCAGCGTCTGCTCCACCTGCGCCATCGCCGCAAACTTTTCTAGCTGCTTATCCGCAACTTCCTTTCGGGCAAGACTGTATCCGGCAACTGAGCTATCCGCAGCCATCGCTTTGCTGACTGGCAGCCGCTGCTCAGGTTTGACCGTGAATGGCCCAGCGACAGTACCTTGCGCATTCACTGCCTCTTCAATCACACGGTAGGTGTGTTGTTTTCCCGGAACCGCGCTGGCATCCACATAGCGGTAGGTGCCGCCCATTGGCGGATTCAGCGTACCTGGCAGCAGTTCAGAAACAGCCTCGTAACCGCCAGTTTTCTCATTCAGACGTTCCAGCACGAAACCGATGGTTCCGGTTTCGCTATCGGTCGTCCACTCCAGCACCACACGGTTCTGCTCATCAAGGTATGCCTTGAAGGAGCTAATCAGGGCGTAGGTGGGATTGGAAGGAACAGTTATCGTCACCGTGGCCGTGTCGCAGACGCTCTGGTTGGGATTAGCCAGGCAGACCTGATAAGTGTAGCTGTCCGTGCCCGTGTAGCCCGCGTTCGGCGTGTAGGCGCAGC
>NZ_JBLWEN010000034.1:0-29320 GCF_048287415.1 Candidatus Electronema sp. JM | reverse complement strand
GCTCTCCAGCGCCGATGGTACTGCACGGGCGACTGTGCGGGAGAGTAGGCCGCTGCCGGATTCTTGTTCAAGCCGCACATAACAGCCCGCATGGGCTGCTATGTGCGGCTTTTTTTTGTTTTTCACGGAATGCCGCTGCTGTTCCCTTTATACGTTCCACCCGCTTTTTTGTTGGAAAACATAGCGGGTTGGTATATCTTTTTACCTGCCTCTGAATTTTTGCGTATCTTCTAAGACCATCATCCAGTTTCAGCCATGACCGCTGTCCGCTCCCGCCCAAAGACCAAGGAACCCTTTTATTTCACCGCCACCTGCGCCGCCGGACTGGAGGAGCTGGTTAAGGAGGAGATCATCTCCTTCGGCGGGGACAAGGCCGAGACCTCGCCCGGCGCAGTGCGCTGGCAGGCAGGGACGCTGGAGTCCGCCTACCGGGCCTGCCTCTGGTCGCGCTTCACCTCGCGTGTCCTGCTGCAAATCGCCGCTTTTAATGCCGCCAGCCCGGAGGCTCTCTACGCCGGAGCGATGGCGGTTGACTGGGGCAGGCATTTCAGCACGAAAAACACCTTCGCGGTGAGCTGCACCTTGGCGGCTGATGCCAAGCTGAGTCACAGCCAGTACGCCGCCCTGAAGGTCAAGGACGCAGTTGCCGACACCTTCCGCCGCCAGACCGGCAAGCGGCCTGACGTGGATGCCCAGAATCCTGACATCCGCATCAATCTGCACGTGGAAGGCACAGCAGCGGCACTGGCTTTGGACTTGTCCGGCGAAAGCCTGCACCGGCGCGGCTACCGCGAGGACGGCGGCGAGGCGCCGCTCAAGGAGAGCTTGGCCGCCGCCATCGCCTGGCTGGCCGGAGTGCGGCCCGGCATGGAACCGGAGAGCTGCATCCTCGATCCGATGTGCGGCTCCGGCACTCTGCTGATCGAGGCGGCTCTGATCCTCGGCGACTCCGCGCCCGGCCTGCTGCGGGAACGCTTCGGCTTCACCAAATGGATCGGCCACCAGCCCAAGCTCTGGGAGAAGCTCACCGCTGAGGCGATTGAGCGCGAGGACGCGCTGGCGGACAGCGACTGGCCGCATCTGATCGGCTATGACGCGGATCCCCGCGCCGTGGCCGCCGCTCGCAAGAACATCGCCAAGGCCGGGTTGACCGACCGGATCACGGTCAGGCAGCGGCAGCTTGCCGAGCTGCATCCGCCGACAGAGCGCGGCCTGCTGCTGACCAACCCGCCCTACGGCGAGCGGCTGTCCGAGCGCGAGGCGGTGAAATACCTCTACCGCTGCCTTGGCCGCCTCTTCCGCGAACGCTTCGCGGGCTGGCGGCTGGGTTTCTTCACCGCCAACACCGATCTGGCCGACATGCTCGGTCTTTCGTGGGAGGAGCGGCACCGCCTGCATAACGGCCCGCTCAAGTGCCGCCTGCTCACTGCCGCCGCGCCGGAAGAAGCGCGGCAGGAGGAGCCGCACGTCTGGGAGCTGAACGAGACCAACCCGGAGCTGCCCGCGCAGGATTTCAGCAACCGCCTGCGCAAAAACTGCCTCAGCCTCCTGCCCTGGGCCAAGGAGCGGGGCATCAGCTGCTTCCGCGTTTATGACGCGGACATCCCGGAATTCAACATCGCCATTGACCTCTACGAACGCTGGGCGCATGTGCAGGAGTACGCCGCGCCCGCCAGCGTTCCGACGGAAAAAGCGGAGGAACGCTGGCAGCAGGCCTTGCAGGTCATCCGCCACGTCCTCAACTTGCCGCATTCGCAAATCTTCATCAAGAGCCGGGCGCGGCAGCGAGGCGCGGAGCAGTATCAAAAGACAGGCGAGATCGGCAAGCTCCATGAGGTGCGCGAGGGCGGCTGCCGCTTCCTCGTCAATTTCACCGATTATCTGGACACCGGCCTCTTCCTTGACCACCGCAAGACCAGAGCCATGCTCGCTGATTTGGCGCAAGGCCGGAGCTTCCTCAACCTTTTCGCCTACACCGGCTCGGCCACGGTCTATGCGGCCATGGGCGGCGCGAACTCGACCACCACGGTTGATCTGTCAGAGAAATATCTGACCCGCGCCCAGGCCAATCTCTCGCTCAACGGCTACGGCGGCGTGCTGCATCAGTTTGTCGAGTCCGACTGCATGAGCTGGCTGCACACCTGCAAGGAACGCTACAGCCTGATCTTTGTTGACCCGCCCACCTTCGCCAATTCCAAGCACAAAGGGCTGGTCTTTGACGTGCAGAAGGATCACCCGGAGCTGCTGCGGCTGGCCATGCGGCGGCTCAGTCCGGCGGGCGGCACGCTGATCTTCTCCACCAACTCAAGGAAGTTCAAGCTCGACGAGCTGCTGGAGACTGAGTTCGACGTGCGCGAGCTGACTGAGAGCACCGTGCCGCGCGACTTCAGCGGCGGCAGGCCGCACCGCTGCTGGCAGTTCCGGCATCGCACCGAGGCGACGGAGGAGGAGGCATGAGCAGTCCGGGCGCGGAGACCGTGCAGATCGTTGACCAGGACGACCGCGAAATCGGCGCGGTCAGCCGTGCGCTGATGCGCGAGCAGCGGCTCATCCACCGGGCCTGCTACATCCTTGTTTTCAATCCGGCGGGCGAGCTGTTTATTCAGAAGCGTACCATGAGCAAGGATATTTATCCCGGTTATTGGGACGTGGCCGCTGGCGGCGTGGTCTTGGCGGGCGAAAGCTATGAAGCGGCGGCAAAGCGCGAGCTGGCCGAGGAGCTGGGTATCAGCGGCGCACGGCTGGAGCCGCTCTTTACTCAGTATTATGAGGATGAAAGCAACCGGGTCTGGGGCTGCATCTTCCGCTGCGTTGCCGAAGGGCCGTTTGTCCTCCAAGCGGAGGAAGTTGAGTCCGGGCAGTTCACAGCCCCGGCTGCGGCTTTGGAATTGAGCCGCACGGAGCCGTTCACCCCGGACGGGCTGATTGTGCTGCGCAAGGTGCTGGCTGAACTGCCACTAGGGTGACGAGATTGCCATCACCCTAGTGGTCGCAATCCTGTCACCTGAGTGATCGCAAACTCACCACTCTGGTGGTAGAAAACGCGGCACTATAGTGGTACAATGAAAAACACCTGCGCAGCGGCGGCAGGGCGTTCAATTTGATGATCAATTCAGGAGAGGTGCGCTGCGATGGGAAGACGGTTCAGCATTCCGTTGAAATTTTTCGGTGTCTTCTTTCTGACCATTTTGCTGGTGGCTGGCGCGTTCACAGCCACGCTGAACAATCTGCGGCAGCAGGTTTCACGCAATGAGGCACGCGCTGTGGCTGATCAGGTGACAGCCTTCCGCTCATGGGTCGCTCAAAGCGGCATGGTCTGGGTGCAAAAGCTGGCTCCGGGCTTCCATGATTTTCTTGATGAGCAGACTGACGCGAAAGGCGGCGTGTTTTACGGCAAAAATCCGGCCTTGGCCACCCGTGAGCTGGCTGCTGTCGCCCAGCGCGAATCCGCCCGCGCCTCCTTCCGCGTCACCAGCGACAACTGGCGCAAGAAGGATAACGCCCCGGACGCATTCGAGGCGGCGGCCATCGCCCGTTTCAAGGGAGATAAGACCCTTGAGTTTGTTGAGCAGTACGAGGGGGGCAAATACCGCTACGCCCAGCCGCTGCTGCTGGAGCAAGGCTGCCTGCAATGCCACGGCGACCCAAAAGATGCGCCGCGTGCGGTGCTGGAGAAATACGGCAGCGAGAAGGCCTTCGGCTACAAGGTCGGACAGGTGCGCGGCATAGTCAGCGTCACCGTGCCTGCGCTTGGCCTTAACGACGTGCTGAAATCGCTGGCAAATCCGTATGCTCTGACCCTGCTTTTCATCTCTTTGCTTCTGAACATCCTCTTCATCCGCTCGGTGGTTGTCCGCTTGGTTGCGCTGACCCGCAATGCTGAGGCCATCGCTTCCGGCAAGCTGGAGACCGTGCTGCACTACACCAATCCCTCCGAATCGAACGATGAGCTGGATCATCTCTATCACGCCGTCAATTTGCTCAAACGCAGCTTAGTCATTCTCTTCAAACGGGTGAATCCGCAAGGAGGGAAGTGAGCCTTGTTCTTGCGCCGCCGGGAAGCATCGGGTATATACACAAAGATCATCTGAACTTCCCCCAGCCCACAGCGAACAATGAAATACTCCCGTGTCTGCCTGCACAGTTTCGGTTACGAGCTGCCACCTCACATTGTCACTTCTGCTGATCTGGAGCAGCAGCTTGCTCCAGTTTATGAGCGGCTCAAGCTGCCTGAAGGCCGCTTGGAACTGATGAGCGGCATCCGCAGCCGCCGGTTTTGGGAGCCAGGCACCAAACCCAGCGAAGCCGCCGCCTTGGCTGGCCGCAAGGCGCTCACCGCCTCTGGTCTGACCCCGGCGGACATCGATTTTCTTGCGGTGACCTCAGTCAGCCGGGACATGATGGAGCCAGCCACCGCGTCGTTTGTTCACCGCAGCCTTGGTCTGGCAGAATCCTGTCAAATATTCGACATTTCCAATGCTTGCCTTGGCTTTCTCAACGGGATGGTGGTGCTGGCGAATATGATTGAGCTGGGGCAAGTCCGTTACGGCATGATTGTCGCAGGCGAAACCGCTGAGGAGCTGGTGCGTTCCACAGTGCAGCAGCTTTTAGCTGACGAGAGCCTGACCCGCAAGACGATCAAGCCTGCTTTCGCTTCGCTCACGATTGGTTCCGGGGCTGTGGCCTTGGTCATGGGCGACCGCAAAGCCAAGGACACTGGCCACCGTCTTGTCGGCGGGGCCTGCCGGGCCAACACCAAGCACAATGATCTTTGTCAAGGCGGCCAAAACAGCGAGCAGGAGACGCTGATGTCCACTGATGCCGAGCTGCTGCTCGAAAAAGGCATTGAAACCGCAGCGATGTGCTGGCAGGCGTTTGTGCAGGAAACCGGCTGGGACAAAGACAGCATCCGCCGCTTTTTCTGTCATCAAGTTGGGCAGGCGCATTCCCGGCAGCTCTTTTCCAAGCTGGAGCTGGATCCGGCCCGCAATTTTGAAACCTTACCGGTGCTGGGCAATATCGGCTCAGTTTCCGCGCCAATCACGATGGCGATGGGCATTGAGCGCGGCAAACTCAAAAGCGGACAGCGGGCTGCGTTGCTCGGCATTGGCTCCGGGATCAATTCGGTCATGCTGGGCGTGGAGTGGTGATACACGGCAAGGACGCTCCCTGAAAATAGTCCCACGAAGAAGACACCCGGTTTGTTGAACTGGGTGAATTTTCTGTCGGAGCTTTATGCAACACTCTGAACGCGAGAGAGAACTGACAACCGCCTCAGATAATTAAATTTCACATGAGAATATAAAGATGATCACACCTATCCAAAGAATAGTATTCGGCAGTCCTGGAACAGGAAAAAGCTATAAAATAGACCATGAAATTATTCCTGATGAACTTGGCATAAAAAAGGAGGAAAATCCAGGAAATATCATAAAAGCTGTTTTTCATCCTGAATATACCTATGGAGATTTTATGGGGAAACTTGTTCCAATCACTACTAAGGATGGTAAAGTTCAGTATCATTTTTATGAGGGGCATTTTTTAAAGGCTCTATCACAAGCATATGAAAATTTAACTGATGTCCATGATGGTGATGGCAAACTTATAGAAGGTCGTTCAGTAAGAAATGTGGTTTTAGTTATCGATGAAATAAACAGAGGAAATTCATCAGCCATATTTGGCCCTATATTTCAATTGCTGGATAGGGATACAGAAGGATGGTCTGATTACTGTGTAAGTATAAATGAAATCATTTTTAATAAGATTCTTAATCTTATTAGAGTTACCCCTTTTAAAAAAGACAGTAGGGATAATTATGAATTTATGGGTAAAACTTATAACAATATCAATGAACTTCAAAGAAGAATAGAGTACCTTAGATTTGATTTGACCAATAAAACAATAAAAATTCCTTGTAATTTGTCTATCATTGCAACAATGAACACATCTGACAGTTCCATTTATTATATGGACAGCGCGTTCAAGAGAAGATGGGAATGGGAGTTTATAGATGTTAATTCAGGAACTGTTAAACAGGAAGGAATTGCCTTTAACAGCAGGGATGAATGGAAGAAGTTTGTAAAAAAATTAAATGAGTTTATAATAGATAAGCACAAATATATTCGTGGAATAGAAGACAAGCAAATCGGCGAGTGGTTTATCAAGGATAAGCAGATAACGAATGCAACTATACAAAACAAGCTCATGTTTTTTATCTGGGACAGCGTTTTCAGCAGAGATAAAAAACCTCTGGTTCATCTTCTTTATGGAGAGGATGCGAAAAATCAGGATAAGTTGGTGACATTCGGCGATTTTGCGAAACAAGTCGAATCGTTTATAAAAACGATTAAAGAATATAACAAGAGCAATGTTTAATTTTAAAGAATTAAAATTAAACAAGGAAGTTAATGAAGGCGATCCATTTGTCGGCATCAGGCGCAGCACTTCTGGAAATATGGAATTCCGTCTGCCGAGAGGATTTGCGAATTTCCCTGAAAATGACTTTGATGCGACAAAAGAGTTATTTTTTAGAATGTATCGGACGTTCAAAAAATTTGAGCGCGATCATCCCAATAAATATCTTGATACCGATAAAAAGAGAAAAGATAACATTGAAAAGAAAAATAGTGGCTATACCTTTTCTGACAGCGAAGGAAATTCCGTTGTTCTCTATAGCAAAATCTCTGTGATCGAAAACTTGCTCGATGTATCTAATGATCTATCATTAGATGTTATCGAACGCCAGATAGGGATCAATGAAAATATTGATTATGCGCAGATTGATAAATATCTTGACAAGGCAATTTACCAAGAAGAAACTAATGATGAGCATGTTATTTATATTGACAGCATGAATCTGCCGAAAAATGTCATTCAGTATAAATCGGCAACTTTGATTGATATGTTTTGTTTCATTTTAGACGAGCTGAATAATGAGCTTGAGCAGGGAACAGACAGCAGGGTGCGTGAGTTATCCTCAAAATTTAAAGAACAATACCTTAGTTATGATCAATCACTTTTTAACGAGGACACATTTGAAGAAACAATTATTGTTCTGAAAGATTTGTTACAAAGTATAGACAGAGCAACTGCGTATAAAGATAACGATTATTGGCAACTTTACGAAGCTGTTGAATCGTTTCTGTATGGCGAGTTAGATATGAATACAATTCATGATGACGGTTCATTCTGGGGGATTTGTAATTTTTACCAAATATGGGAGGATATGTGTAATACATATATTTTTTCTCATCCTGATGATTACGATGTAGTTTATGCTGATACAAATATTAAAATAAACGGAAAAAGAGTTGGAAATTATACTTACGAAGGTGGCCGTATTTTTAAAAAAGAAGATTTTGAAAATACGTTTTTTATAGGATTTAGGCAAGAAAGAAGATGGTTACGACCGGATTTAGTCCATCGCATCAAGATTGATGCTTTTTTTCCATTTACGAGGCTTGATATTATTAGCAATAACGGAAATACTCTTGATTTTGCTATCCACTTAATGGATCCTTCAAAGGAAGGAATTGAAATATATAATTTTATATGTGATTATTTCAAAATAAAACAGAAAGGATTTCGGCCAAACTTTGGCATAAAACAAAATAAGAGTACATTATTCAAAAAATATCCAAAATCAGAGTTCTTTCTTAGGAAAAACAAAGAGGAAGAAAGTTTTAAAAAAATAAGTCCTATAAAAATATTAGATTACAAATATATTGACTATAATTTACTATTAAGTGCAAATGCAAAAATAGATACAGATATTACAAAACAGTTATGCTATGAATTTTATTTAAAAAATAGCCATACATGTTCAGGCGTGCCCATACTGAGCCAATTTATCATACCGTGTTACAACAAAGGAGATGATTTAGGTGACGAGATGAATGATTGTAATGTTTATTATCGTTTGATTAAGTCAAAGATTGAAATCTTCAAGGCAAATTTTTACACCATGCAAGATGCCTATCTGAGAAATGATTAAAGAAAACACAGAAGCAATAAGCTGCTATGCTGCATGTTTGCAACTCAAAGATAGCGAAAGAATTAAAGAAAAATTTATCAAGCCAATAGTAGAGCGATTCTTTGTTGCAAGGAGTATCAGTATAAATAATTGCAAAGAGATAGACTCAAACAGCGAAATATCAGATAAAGATTTCAACAAACATGGTGTTGATTATTTTTATGAAAAAATTTTTGATGATATCAAGAAAACAAAAGAAGGGAAAATAGATTTTTCTGTTAAATATTGCATCACTCTTGATAAAACCAATTGCGGAAAGACATGTGATAAAACAGGAATCCGTTACGATGAAATATTACTTAATACGCAACCTGTATTTTATTTTATCTACATATCAATAGAAGAAATTTTCTCTTTTTTAAGAGAAGAATCCTCATGATCAAAGAAGCAATCGCCAAGATCGTCACCGGCCAGCATTTGGACGAAGCGCAGATGACCGCCGTCATGCAGGAAATCATGAGCGGCCAGGCCACGGACGCGCAAATCGGCTCCTTCATCACCGCCCTGCGCATGAAGGGCGAAACCATTGATGAAATCACCGGCGCGGCGCGGGTGATGCGCGAGAAGGCCGCTGTGGTTGACACCGGCATCGACGGCCTGCTGATGGACATTGTCGGCACCGGCGGCGACGGCTCCGGCACCTTCAACGTCTCCACCACCACGGCCTTTGTCGTCGCCGGGGCTGGCGTGCCCGTGGCCAAGCACGGCAATCGGGCCGTGTCCTCGCGCTGCGGCAGCGCGGACGTGCTGGAGGCTCTTGGCGCAGACCTGACCATGCCGCCGGAGCGGATGGCGGACTGCGTGCGCAGAGTCGGCATCGGCTTTCTGTTCGCGCCCATGCTGCACGGCGCGATGAAATACGCCATCGGCCCGCGCCGCGAGCTGGGCATCCGCACGGTTTTCAACATCCTCGGCCCGCTGACCAATCCGGCGCGGCCAAACGTGCAGCTCACCGGTGTGTTTGCCAAGGAACTTGTTGTGCCGATTGCTGAAGTACTGATCCGGCTGGGCATGAAACGGGCTTTAGTGGTCTGGGGCGAAGGCAGCATGGACGAATTGACCGTGACCGGAACTTCGCATCTTGCTGACGCGCATGACGGCAAGTTGGAAAGCTATGCGGTCACGCCGGAGGAACTGGGCTTGCGGCGGGCGGATTTTACCGAAATCAAAGGTGGGGCGACAGCGGCGGAGTCGGCGGAGCAAGTGCGGGCGGTGCTGAACGGCGCATCCGGCGCGAAATCGGACATGGTGCTGCTCAATGCTGGAGCCGCGTTCATGGCCGCAGGCAAGGCCGCTGATCTGCACGAAGGCATTGCAGTGGCGCGGAAAATTATCGCCAGCGGCGCGGCGTTGCGGAAGCTGGAGGATTTTGCGGCGTTTTGTAAAAAAACTGCCGCATGAGCAGCCGCTTTCACTGATTTTTGAGGCGAAAGGCAGCCGCAGAGGCTGCCTTTTTTCATCTCATTCCGCGAGAAATGAGCAGCAGTAATCCGTCACTGTTTTGACCTGCATTTTGAATTTCGATTTCGCAGGGACCTCGAACGCCTGTCCGCCTGCAACCGCCTGCCAGCCAGAGTTCTGCGGCAGCAGCACATCCAGCTCGCCGGAATGAATTTCCATCAGCTCTTTAGCATCGGTGTTGAACTCGTATTCGCCAGGCAGCATGATGCCCAGGGTCTTTTTTGAGCCGTCGGCAAAGCATACTGTGCGGCTGGTCACCTTGCCGTCAAAGTAGATGTTCGCCTTCCGCAGAACCGTCACATTGCTGAACTCAGACATAAAATTCCTCAATCGTAATAAATGGATAAGAAAAGCTGCCTCGGCTTGCCGTTTCAAAACTGCGCCGAGGTGCGTCTGATCGTAATCTCTTTTTGCGAGCAGCGCAAGCGACAGGTTGGTCTCAATAAAAAAACCGACTTTTCCTGCGAAAGAAAAGTCGGTTAAAAAAGAAGAGATGAAGAACACTTTGGTATAAGCAAACTGCATGCCAGTTCTGCGCTTCTTAAAAGAACAAATTTTTATTCAAACAAAATAAAATAATTAAATGTAAATTCTTCCTCTAAGGCCGTCTGCTTCTCTCCAGCCCGCTGTGTAATTTTTTTGCCAGCTCCCCCGGTGCTTTTTTTGAAAACAGGCCATGAATGCGGCCTTTGCAGGCCAATTCAATCTTTATAAAAAATATCATTTTTTTGCTGGCTGGTTACAAAGCCACAGACTGCCAGAAAGGTTTTCCCTTCTGCGCAGCCTGTTCAGTCATCGCCAGCGTTGTCAGCCTTTTTTTCTTGCCAAGGAACCTCGCCGCAACGATCTTACTTCTTGGTTCCTAAAGAATATTTCCCCTTGCCGCTGCCAAAGACATTTTCCACCAACGGCGGCGCATCAACTTGTCCAACATGGCACTGCGTGCAGAAATGCCAGCGTTTTGCGATGCTTTCCGTTTCCTTGCCTTCTCTGTCCAGATAGTGGGTTTTGAAAGGACGCGGTGCGCCTGAACCATCAACACCGTGACACAGAAGACAGTCATTCCATGTGGAATTCAGAGTGAAGCCAGTAATATCATGCGGAATGACTGGCGGCTGGTGGATGAAGGTGCGGGGAATCACGTTGTTGCTGAATTTCCAGTTCGGGTCAACCGGCGCGTCTTCCGGGCCGGTGATTTCGTTTTTGCGCAAGCCTTGCAGCGGGGCAGCGACATCCGCAACGTGCGCAACATCAGCCTGCTGAAGAATCTCAGTCTGAACATCGACCTGCATCGGCACCTCGTTCTGCGCCGGGGAATTGTCCTTTTTGCCGCCAAGAGCGAACGAGCAAGTCAGAGCGACGGTCAGCAGAGAGAAGAGGAGAACGGTCTTTTTCATGATAGACTCCATCAAGTTCTTTTGGAGAAGCAAAACACATCCTGCGGGCAGACATCCATGCAGCGTCCGCAGTTGAGACAGTTGTGGGCAAGAATGACCGGGCTTGCATCGCCCTTGAGCGCGGGGCGGATGACCTGCGGCTCTGGGCAGACGGTGAAGCAGTCCATGCAGTCGGTGCAGCGATCCCGGCCAGCGGCTTTGACCCGCAGCAGCGCGATGCTGCCCAGCAGGCTGTAGGATGCGCCGACCGGGCAGAGATGCCCGCACCAGCCATGCCGGAGAACAAATGCGTCAAAGATGAAGATCGCGGCGAGCAGCAGCCAGCCCAGACCCATGCCGAAAAGCAGGCCGCGCTGGAGGGCGGTCACAGGATTGACCGCTTCCCAGACTATGCTGCCGGTCAGCGCGGACAAGATGATGATGAAGCCGAGCAGCCACCAGCGGGTTGCTTTGCTCAGGCTGAGGTTTTTCTTCAATTCCAGCCGCCGGTTCGTCCAAGCGGCTGCGTCGGTGACAAGGTTGACCGGGCAGACCCAGGCGCAGTACGTCCGCCCGCCGAGCAGGCTGTAGATTGCCAGCACAGCGATGAAGCCAAAAACAGCGGTGGTTTCCGGCAGATGTCTGGCCGCCAAGGATTGAACAAAGATCAGCGGATCAGTCAGCGGCAGGAAACCAAGCACTGTGCTGGCTGAGAGTGTCCCTTTGATCAGCCAGATGCCAGCCAGCGGCCCCAGCAGAAAAAGGCCGAGAATGCCGAGCTGCGAGATGCGGCGGAGCAGCAGCCACTTGTGCGCCCGCAGCCAGCCTTTTGTTGCGACGGCCTCACGGCCTGCGATGCGTTGTTTCATGGCAGTTCCTCCGGTTTGCGCGCTGGCAACTCCAGCACAGGCGGAATCAGCGAATGACCGGCCTTTTCCTTTTCTTCCCAGCCCAGCCGGTAATGCCTGCCCAGCTCGCCTTTGGCCTGCGCCAGCGGCAGCACCTTGATCGCCGGATTTTCCAGCACGCAGGACCGCTCGCATTTGCCGCAGCCGGTGCAATGCTTGGAATGCACGGTCGGAATCAGGCGGGCATGAACGCCGGTGCGCTGATTGACCTGCATTTCCAGGGTCAGGGCCTTGTCAAGCAGCGGGCAATTGCGGTAGCAGACATCGCAGCGCAAGCCCTGATGATTGAGGCAGTTTTCGTGATCCACCAGCACGGCCAGCCCCATTCTGGCCTTGTCAATTGAGGGGAGTTTCTTGTTGAGCGCGCCAGAAGGGCAGGCTTTGACGCAGGGCATGTCCTCGCAGAGGCGGCAAGGACTGATCCGGGGGATGAAATACGGTGTTCCCGCCGGGATTTCACTGCCCAGCTCCGCCAAGCGCAGCACCGGCACCGCTGTTTCTAACGGTGCGTTTGCGCCCAACTCAGCTAACTGCGAGACAAATGCGCCTGCGTCTGTCGGGAAGGCTGCTGGCTGCTCTGTCGCATCTCCGCCTTTGTCATGGCGGAGCTTCTCCGCGCAGGCCCGCACGCACTGGCCGCAGCGCAGGCAGGCGGAGAGGAAGTCCTCTTCCGGCAATGCGCCGGGCGGACGGAAGGCATGAGGCGGCAAGGCCTTGGCCGACTGCTGATGTCCGCCGAGCAGGGCGGCCAGCACAAACGCGCCAGCCGCTGCTGGAAGGGTTTCGGTTAAAAGCCGCCGCCGTGCCGGGCTGGCAGGCCGTTCAGTTTCCATGATCCGCTCCGTCATGCCTTCATGATCTTGACCGCGCACTTCTTGAAGTCGGTCTGTTTGGAGATCGGGCAGGTTGCGTCCAAAGTCAGTTTATTGACCAAGCGGCCTTCGTCAAACCACGGGATGAAGACCAGCCCCTGCGGCGGCTTGTTGCGGCCTTGCGTCTCCACGGTGCAGGTGATCTCGCCCCGGCGGGAGACTATCTTTGCCAGCTCGCCGCGCTTGAGGCCGCGTTTTTTCGCATCGTCCGGGTGGATGAAGAGCAGCGCGTCCGGCACAGCCCGGTACAGCTCCGGCACCCGGCGGGTCATGGAGCCGGAATGCCAGTGCTCCAGAACGCGGCCCGTGCAGAGCCAGAGGTCGTATTCCGCGTCCGGCATCTCCGGCGGCGGCTCGTAGGGCAGGGCGAAGATCACCGCCTTGCCGTCCTTCTGGCCGTAGAACTTCACGCCCTCGCCTTTTTTCACATACGGATCATAGCCTTCGCGGAAACGCCAGAGGGTTTCCTTGCCGTCCACCACCGGCCAACGCAGGCCCCGCGCCTGATGGTACATTTCATACGGAGCAAGGTCATGGCCGTGGCCCCGGCCAAACTTGGCGTATTCCTCGAACAGCCCTTTCTGGATGTAGAAGCCGAAATAATGGGCCTCATCGTTGTCAAAGCCCTGTTGCAGCTGGCTGAGAGGGAACTCGTTCACTTGGCCGTTAGCGTAGAGCACCTCGTACAAGGTTTTGCCCTTATAGGCCGGATTCTTATCCAGCAATTCCTGCGGCCAAACCTCATCGGTCTTGAAGCGTTTGGAGAATTCCACGATCTGCCAGAGATCGCTTTTCGCCTCACCCTTCGCTTTGACCTGCTGACGGAGGAACTGCGTCCGCCGCTCGGCGTTGCCCCAAGCGCCTTCCTTCTCCACCCACATCGCCGCAGGCAGGATCAGGTCAGCAGCCAAGGCAGTGACAGTCGGATAGACATCGGAAACGATGATGAAGTTGTTTGGGTTGCGGTAGCCGGGATAGTTCTCCTCGTTCAGGTTGGCACCAGCCTGCATGTTGTTGTTGCACATCACCCAATAGACATTCAGCTTGCCGTCCTTGAGCATCCGGCTCTGCTGAACAATGTGATAGCCGACCTTGTCTGGGATGGTGCCTTCGGGCAGCTTCCAGATTTCCTCGGCGTGATGGCGGTGCTCCGGGTTGGTGACCACCATGTCCGCAGGCAGCCGGTGGGCAAAGCAGCCGACCTCGCGGGCGGTGCCGCAGGCGGACGGCTGGCCGGTGAGCGAGAAGGGGCTGTTGCCCGGCTCAGAAATTTTGCCCACCAGCAGGTGGATGTTGTAGATCATGTTGTTGACCCACGTGCCCCGCGTGTGCTGGTTGAAGCCCATCGTCCATAAGGACATCACCTTGCGGCTGGGATCAGCATACAGCTCGGCCAAGGCCTCCAAATCTTTCTTCGGCACGCCGGACATCTGGCTGGCTTTGTCCACGGTGTACTCGGAGACGAACTTGGCGTAGTCCTCAAAGCTGCAAT
The DNA here is from genome assembly GCF_048287415.1 of Candidatus Electronema sp. JM. Classification (NCBI taxonomy): domain Bacteria; kingdom Pseudomonadati; phylum Thermodesulfobacteriota; class Desulfobulbia; order Desulfobulbales; family Desulfobulbaceae; genus Candidatus Electronema; species Candidatus Electronema sp. JM. The sequence continues at coordinate 15,179 of NZ_JBLWEN010000034.1, read as the reverse complement.
CAACGGCCTCAGTGGCTTTGGCCGCGTTCTTGGCTGCTTTCTCTTTCGGATGATCAGGCCGCAGGCCGTAGCCGATGTCGGTGGTGCCGATCTTGAACTTGACGTGCTGTTTGACGAAGTCCTGATTCACCTTGCCATGCTGAATGATGTAGTTGGCAATGTAGTTGAGGATGACCAAGTCGGTCTGCGGGGTGAAGACCATCGGAATGTCGGCCAGATCAAAGCAACGGTGCTGATATGTGGAGAGCACGGCCACCTTGACATGATTCGCGCTCAGGCGGCGGCTGGTGATCCGCGACCAGAGGATCGGGTGCATTTCCGCCATGTTTGATCCCCAAAGAACGAACGCATCCGCATGTTCAATGTCGTCGTAGCAGCCCATCGGTTCGTCAATGCCGAAGGTGCGCATGAAGCCGGTGACTGCCGAGGCCATGCAGTGGCGGGCGTTGGGATCAAGGTTGTTGGTGCGCAGCCCTGCCTTGATGAACTTCTGCGCGGCGTAGCCTTCCCAGATCATCCACTGCCCGGAGCCGCACATGCCCACTGATTCCGGCCCGTTCTTCTTGATGGATTCTTTGAACTTCAGCTCCATGATGTCGAAGGCCTCTTTCCACGACACCGGGGCGAACTCGCCGTTCTTGTCGTATTGGCCGTTCTTCTTGCGCAGCAGGGGCTGAGTCAGGCGGTCCTTGCCGTACATGATCTTGGACAGGAAATAGCCCTTGATGCAGTTCAGGCCCCGGTTGACCGGCGCATCCGGGTCGCCTTGTGTGGCCACCACTTTGCCGTCCTTTGTGCCGACCAGCACGGTGCAGCCCGTGCCGCAGAAACGGCAGGGAGCTTTGTCCCAGCGGATGCCGTCGCCCTCATTTTGCTGAACCTGAGCCGGGCTTTCAGCCGCAGCCGGAAGGTTCACGCCGACCACCGCTGCTGCCGCTGCCGCCGCGTTGGCCCGGATGAAATCACGCCTGTTCATTTTTTTCATAAAATCCTCCTCCTTGTGAATTCGTTTTTCGTAGGGGCAGGCCCCTGTGCCTGCCCTTGTCTCTTCATTCCGGTCTTCTGAGAACCATCAGGGCGGTCACGGGGGGCCGCCCCTACTCATCGCAATAATTGTAAATCATTGCCGCATTCAGCACGCCGGGCAGGAGCTGCACCTTCATAATCGTCTCCGACGGAGTTGCATCCGGCGTGTCCTCAACCGTGATGATCATCCTGCCGTCGGGCTGGGCCAGATGTACCTCAACCCCGGCCAAAGCCGCCATCTGCCCGCGCAGGTTTTCCACATGCTCCGGGCGGGAATGCACCACGATGCTGGAAATATTCATTGTTTTCCTCGTTCTTGTTTTTGAGCATCATTCAGAGAAACCGCGCCGACCGGGCAAACGCTGACGCAGCCTCCGCAGCCGGTGCATTGATCGACCTGAATTTGCGGCAGCTGCCCTTCCGTCAGCGAAAAACGGATTGCCCCATGCTCGCAGCGGTCGCCGCAGCTCCGGCAGAGCACACGCTGTGCCAGCAGGCAGCTTTCCGCTATACACGCTTGCAGATGCCACGGCTTGCTTTCTGCCTCGAAGCGCAGTGCGCCGGTTGGGCAGCTTTGGGCGCAGTCGCCGCAGAAGGTGCAGGAGCCGCTGCTGAAATCAACGACGGGAAAGCCGCTCTCATCCATGCTGATGATGCCGCTGGCGCAGGCTCGAACGCAGGCACCGCAGCCGTCGCAGAGACTGTGAAAGGACTCGCCAGTGGCAGACCAAGGCGGATGGAGAGGAGTTTTCCGCTGGGAAGTCTGAGGAACTGCTTGCAGGAGGTATTCGAGGCACTTGTTTGCCAAAAATGATGTCAAGCTGCTCATAATGCCCCCTTCAAGCCGCAAATCGGCAGAGAAAAAATCTGTTAAGAAATCATGAAATTGCTGCCAATCACCCTCGGTTGCAATTTTGCAGAGTATGCTGCGATTTTGTAACAAATGCAGTCTGCTCCAGCCGAAAAATACAGTCAGACGAATAAGTTTCGCCTTTACTCCGGCTTGTTTTTCTTCTTGCGCTTTACCGATATTTCTGACTATAGAAACAGTATAGCTGCCCGCACTGTCCCAGTGCCTTGACCCGCATCAAGAGGAAGGAGAAAAAAACGCCATGAAAGGAAAAGAAAAAATTTTAGCCGAGTCAGTCCTTTTTCAGGGCATCTCCGGGCAGCCTCTGGCCGAGCTTGCTGCGATGGCCGTGGAAAAACACTTTCGGCGCGGCGAGACAATTTTTATGGAAGGTGCGGTGAGCTGCGGCTTTTACATGGTCGCCGAAGGGCAGATCAAGCTCGTCAAGATGGCCTTGGACGGCAGGGAGCAAATTCTGTATATCTTGGGGCTGGGCGAGCCGTTCGGCATCGTGCCGGTCTTTCACGGCCAGCATTTTCCAGCCAGCGCGGTCAGCATGGGCGCAGCTTCCGCCTTGTTTTTCCCAAAAAATGAGTTTATCGAGCTGATCAGCGCGCACCCTGATTTATCTTTGGCGATCATGGCCGCGCTGGCCAGGCGGCTGCGCCGTTTTGCCGCTAAAATTGAAAGCCTTGCGCTGAAAGACGTGCCAGAGCGGCTGTCCTCACATCTCCTCTATCTGGCCGAGCAGCAGGGGCATGTTGATCATGTGCTGCTTGATATTCCAAAGAAACAACTGGCCAATCTGCTGGGCACCAGCGCGGAGACCTTGTCGCGGATTTTTGCTGAGATGAGCGCGGGTGGACTGATCCGGGTGGACGGACGGCGGATTCAGCTGCTTAATTACACGAAACTGCAGGAGAAATTTTACAGGGGGGGGTGAAATGAGACAAAACAAGTCAAGCTGACCAGTGCGGCCAGCCTGACTTACGGCACGGAGTACAACAGCCTTCGTGCTTTTACTTGTTCAACACATCCTTCCGCACGCTGTTGGCGACATCAGTGACTTTCTGAATCAGCTCAGGCTTCACCTTCAGCTCTTTCAGTGCCGCACCAAGATGCTCAATGATGATGTCGAAGTGGGTGTCGTTCAGCCCGCGCTGCACCAGATGGGCATGAACGACGCGGAGATCACGGCCTGCATAATGATTTGGCCCGCCGAACGCGAAGGTGAGGAAGCCCTTCTGCATGCCGCGCTGACGGTTCATGTCCACGCCTTTGAAAAAGCCATTAACCCGGTCATCAGCCAGCACTTTTTTGTAGAACAGATCAACAGCGGCATCAACGGCTTTCTCGCCGCCAATCTGCTCGTACAGCGACGGTTCAGCGGGTTTGTTGGTCTCAGCCTTGCTCTCTTTGGCGGCAGGAGCAGCAGCTTTATCGGCAGCAAAGGCATTGGGGCCTGCGGCGACAGTCAGCAGCGCGGCGGCAAAAAGGATAGTTTTCTTCATGAATAAGGCTCCTTGCAGTGATTGCAGTGTGAATGGCAGTAATTCTGCCGAAGTATAATCTTGCCTGCTTTTTCTACTATACCGGCAAGCGCAGCTCCCTTTCCTTGATATAGATCAAGAAATGAAAAAAGTTTGAGCGGTTTTTCCCGCTCATTTTTTTTCTGATCACATCCGACAAAAACGCCTTTGTATTACCATGTTGTTGCATTTTCTTCGAAAATGAATAGCCCGCACCTTTAGGCTGTCATTGTCCCATCCTGACGTTTTCACTGAAGAAACATAGCATTCCATCTCTTGGCACAGCCTTTGCTTTGAACAAGGTAAAGGGCGGGGATCAACGCCGCCCGCTGCTGAGGATGACACCATGCTGCAATATCCCCAAGAACACCGCGCCTGCCCCCGCTCAATGCGGATTGAAAGCCTGCTTCTGCCGATTGCGCCGCAGGCGGTCTGCGGCAGGCGTTTCGGCGGCGGCAAAGCGGCTGCGGCCCTGCCGCCCGCAGAGGCTGCCGCGTGGCTTGACGAGCTGCTCAAAGGCGGCAAGAGCATCGGCGGCGTGACGGTTTGCGGGCCGGGCGATGCCTTGGCCGCGCCTGAAATTCTCTTCGCCGCACTTGACCTGATCCGCGCCAAGCATCCTGAGTTCAGCCTGCGCGTGACTGCTGCCGGATTGGGCGCGGCGGCCCTTGCGCCAAAGCTGGCGGAGCGGAACATTGCCGAGATCAGCCTGCAAGTGGAGGCAGTAGCGGCAGAAATTGCTGAGAAAATATACACGTGGATCCGTCCGGGCAAGCGGACGCTCCCGCTGGCTGAGGCGGCGGCGATTCTGATCAGCGAGCAGGAAAAAGCGGTCGCGGCTCTGGCGCAGGCCGGGCTGAAAGTGACTATTCAGACCACGGTCTATCCGGGCATCAACGACGAGCACGTTACTGCGATTGCGGAGAAAATGGTACAGCTTGGCGCATCCTCCATGACCTTGCTGCCCTTTACGCCCGTGCCAGAGGAAGAAGGTGCGCCGCCCGCTTGTTCCGTCGCAGTGCTGGATCAGGCCAAAGCAGCGGCGGCGGCGCATCTGGCACTGGCTGAATACGACGCGACCCTGCTCACTCCGCCCGGCAGCGGCACTGCTTTCGCCGGAACGCTGCTGCCCAAGCCGACAAAAGAGCGGCCCAATGTGGCCGTGGTCAGCAGCAGCGGCATGGAGGTGGATCTGCACCTCGGTCAGGCCGAAAAAATCCTGATTTACGGCCCGCGCGGCGGCGACGAGCTGCCCTCGCTGCTCACGGTGCGCGACGCGCAGGAAGCAGGCGCAGGAACTTCCCGCTGGGAGACGTTGGCCCGCGAATGCCTCTTTGACTGCTTCGCCCTGCTGGCGGCGAAGGCGGGCGAGAATCCGCAGAAGGTGCTGGCGGAGCAGGGCATCAAGGTGCTGCTGGCTGAAGACAGCATTGACGGTCTGGTGGACGTGCTCTACGGCGGCGGCAAAAAACAAAAGTGCAAGAAATAATCTCATCCGAACGAGGGAAGAAATGGCCATACCAAAGCGGCAGATTTTGCTCTGCCAGAGTTTCCGCGCAGCAGGCGACAAAAAAGGCATCTGCCACAAGCAGAGCGAAGGTTTTCTGCAATACATCGAAGAGGAAGTGCTGGATCGCGGCTTGGACTGCCTCATCACCGCCACCACCTGCCTCAAGCAATGCGAGAAAGGGCCGGTGATGGTGATTCAGCCGGAAAACTGGTGGTTTGGCGGCGTGAACAGCGAGGAGGTGATTGATGCCATTCTCGACGGCCTTGAAGAGGGCGAGCCTGCGGCCAAGTATCTGATTTCAGAATGAACGCCGTCATCCGCCGCGCCAGACCGGAGGACATCCCAGCCCTTGTCGGCCTGCTGCGGCTGCTCTTCAGCATTGAGAAAGATTTTGTCTTCGATGCGGCCAAGCAGGAGCGTGGTTTGCGGCTGCTCTTGGGCCGGGAAGAGGCGGCGGTTTTCGCAGCGGAGCTGGACGGCGCGGCGGTCGGCATGTGCACGGGACAGCTGCTGATTTCTACCGCCCAAGGCGGACCGTCCGCGCTGATTGAGGATGTGGCGGTGCTGCCTGCACAGCAGGGAAAGGGCCTTGGCAGGCGGCTTGCAGCTGCCGCCGAAGCATGGGCGGTCAGCCAAGGAGCCAGCCGCGTGCAGCTGTTGGCTGACCGGAACAACGCCCCGGCCTTGGCCTTTTACCAAAAAACGGGATTTCAGACCACGGCGATGATCTGCCTGCGGAAAATACTATGAAAATTCAGCCGCTGCATGAACTACGCCAAGTCACGGGCTGGGAGGAGTTCTTCCGTCACGGCGAGGGCTTTCTGAACACGGCGGCGCGGGCGCAGAGCAAGGGCGTGCAGGCCTTCACCCCGGAAATACTGTATAACCTGATTGCGATGGCCATTGAGAAATTCATCATGGCCGCGCTGATGCGCTGCGGCGAGCTGCCGTACAACCACACGATGGCTGATCTGGTCGCGGCGATGGAGCAGGTCTTTCCGGGCAAAATGGGGGAGATCGGCGAGGGACTACTGAAGATGGATCAGTATCAGGACATCTGCGATCTGGACGGCTTCAAAATCAGCCCGCCGCAGATGAAGGAAATCCCGGCAATGCTGGAGCTGGCGGAGCGGCTGCGGCGGTTGGTGGCTGGCCTGACAGACCGTGATGGGCAAGCTGCCCCTACAGGTCGCGTGTCGTAAGGGCAGGCCCCTGTGCCTGCCCGCTCTGCGGAAAAATTCATCAATCCGGTTAAAAACATGCCAGAACGGAAACTCGGTGTGGTCAAGGAAATCGTCGAGGCGGCGGGCATGGGCATCGCCCATGTCTATGAGGACTTAGTTTTCCTCAACCACAACGCCTTTCTGCTGCAATTCACCGGCGACAGCGGCAGGCTGCTGCTCCATCTCAACCGCGACGCGGAGCAGGCACTGGCGCAGGAGCAGATCGTCCTGCTCAAGCAGGCGGCGGCAGAGCGGGAAATGCGACTTGACGACGGCGGCTTCTACGTCTTGGCGCAGGACGGCGAGGAAAGCCTGCGGATTGAATTTTTCCCTCATCAATAAAAACAACAAGCACTTTACAGGAGAGGTCTGATCATGGCGAAAGCGGACGTGGAAAAGCTGCTGACAGCGGGCGGCAAGGATAAAAAGATCAAAGCGAAATACGATGTTCCGGCCAGCAAGGAGGAATTTGTCGCGCTGGCTGCTGAGGACGGCTATCACTTCACCGTCGAGGAGCTGGAGGCGGTGCTGAAGGAGTCGGGCGATGTCTTTGAAAAATACGGCAACCCGCCTAAGCGTTCGATCTGGTGGACGTAGGCAGCAATACCTGCGGCAGTTCAATGGCTGGGCGCAATCTGCTGCATGTTGCTTTGCTCCAGCCAGCCGCTGCGTCCGTCTTCATCACGGACGAAGAGGTAGCTTTCATGCTTTTTGTGCAAAGGCCGCACCAAGGAACCGCCTTTGAGCGCGGCAATTTGCTCTGCCTCGGCAAAGGGCGAAAGCTGGAGCTGCGCGTCACGGAGCACCACGCCGTCCTGCCAGTGCTGATAGCCCAGCCACGCTGGCGGCAGCGGCAGCAAGGCCGCCGCGAGCAGCAACGCGCTTAGGCGGCAGGCTTGCGGAAAACGCTGGCGGCCTAAAAGCCCGGCAGCAAGCACGGTCAGCGAAAACAGAAAAAAGGCCGAGCCGGAAAGCAGCAGCCACTGATCTGCGCCAAGCAGTGCTGACAGCTGTTCTGGCAGCGTTTTTTTTCTCAGCAGGCCAGCGGTGCTGCGCAGCTCGCTCAGTTTGTTCTCAGCCGCAATGGCTCCCGGAACGAGGAGCAGGGCGCGTTCATAGTTCAGCATGGCCAGCCCGGTTTGACCGGCATCAGCATAACTGTCGGCCAAATGAAGCAGTTGCTCCGCAGCCGAAAGCTGGTTCTGCGCAGAAAGGCTGCTGAAGAGCAGATGAACCGCGCAGAACAGAGCGGCGGTCAGCAGAAAGAAGAAAAAATTCCGTTTCATGCCAGTTTGACCAGCTCCTGTCGCACGGTCTGCAACATGACCTCCATCTCGCGTTCAGCCAATGGTTCCAGCGCATAACCGCTGGCTTCGAGCCGGGCAAAGACCGGCAGCAAAGGCGAATCCGCAGGCAGCCCTTCTCGCAAATCGTTCATGGTGATGGCGGCAGCGTTCCGCCCCCACAAGGTGCCAATCCAATGTTGCACCGCCTCCCGGCAATGCCGCCGGAACTGCTCCTGCTCCCCTGCAACGATGGCCTCCCGCATCGCCCGGCAATCCCGCGCCAGCTGCCGTTCCGCCTGTCTGCGCCGCACCGTGCCGGGATTATGCTCCAACCGTTTTCGGCGCAAATCAAGCAGCAGCCCGGCAACTGAACAGCAGGCGGCACCAGCGATCAAAAGCTGAAATGGCCGCTGCCGATACAGCGGCTGGAGATGCAAAACGGACTGGACTGGCTCCCCAGCGGCAGGCGGCACGAACTGCCGTTTTTTCGGTTGGACGGGCGGAGCAGGCTGGGGCGCAGGCGCCTGTTCTGGCGCACTGTGAAGACGCAGGGGAATCGGCTCGCTGGTCAGGGTGATGTAGTCTCCGGCAGCCGGATCAAAATATGAAAAACGCAGCGGCGGCACGGCCTTCAGGCTGCTGCTGACCGGCACTATCGCCTGCTCAAAAGTCTTTTCGCCTTTGCTGCCCTTGCCGGAAAAGCTGTTCGCAGGCGGATAGACCTTCCAGCCTGCGCTGTCCGTCAGCTCAGGAGCCTGCACCCGGTCAAAATTGCCGCTGCCGGTGATTTTCATCTTCAAGGTGATTGGCTCGCCTAATTTGCCGTCCGCAGGCGCGGCAGCCACGGCCAAACTGAAGGTGCCCACCGCGCCTTTGAAATCTGCCGGACGGTTTTTGGCCGGAAGCGGCAGGGCTGTCACCAGCTTGTCCGGGCTGGCAAACTTGACTTCTTTGCGGGTGTAGCTGCTGAACAGCTCGTCAAACAGGGGATCATCCATGAAGGGCTGATCAAACGAATTGCTGCCGCGCCGCGTCGGCAGCATCAGATCGGCATTCACCTCCATCGCCAAAGGCGCGGCCCCTTCTTTCAGGGCTGAAATGCTGCCGCGCCAAGTCAGCACCGTGAACAGCTCGCCTTGCACTTGTTCCTGCTGCTGGATCGGCTGGGCATCCAATGATTGAAGGAGAAAATTTTCATTGGTCAGACGCGGCTCGGTCTTGATATGGATGCGGTGCCCCGGCTTGAAATAGGCTTTGAGAGTAAAAGGAACGATCTGGCCAATGTGGAAGGTTTCCTTTTCCGGTTGAATCCGCATGAAGCCAACATCTTCTGCTGCCAGCGGCGCAGTGTCAGGCGCGGCTGCCGAGAAACTGCCTTTCGCTGGGCCGACCGTGCAGCGCAGCGGTTGGGTGAGGTAATCTTTGCCATCCGCCCGCACCTTGACCGGGCCGATGCTGTATTGCCCTTCCTTCTCTGCCTGCACGGAAAAGGTGAAGGCCACGCTGGACGAGAACTGCCCGTTGTTCCAGACAGACTGCTGGCTTTGCCCAAGCTGGCGGAAACGCAGGCCGTCAGCGACAGGCAGTTCCGGCTGCGCGTTACTGGCTCCGTTGACGATGATGGCCAATTCCGCAGCCTGATCCACGGCGAAAGCCGCCGGATTCAGCTCCGCCTTGACCTGCACCTCTGCCGCCCAGCCGCTGGCGGCCAAACAACAGAGTAGACCAAGCAGCAGGATGACGCGCCGCATCACCAGTCTCTGCCGACCGCTTCGTTGTCGGCAGCCTCTTGCGGCATGAAATTCAGTTCGCCCTGCTCGCTCTTCAAGCTGTCGAGCAGGCTCTTCGCCTCCTCCTCAGTCATTTTTCCTGTCATTTTCGCCTCCTCCTTTTCCTGCCCCTGCGACGGCTTTCTGTCTGCTGGCGCGGACTGCCTGTCCGCCGCCGCATCCTTCTTGCTCTGCGGTTGTTCCTTATCCTTATCAGAAGGCGCAGCGGCTGCTTGCCCGTCCTGCGGCGGCTCCTTTTTTTTCTCCGCGTTCATGCTGCCTTGCTGCTGGGACTTGCTTTGTTCCTGCTTCTCTCCAGAATCAGTGCCTTGTTTTTTTGTCGCACTGTCCTGCTTGCCCTGCTGTCCGCCGCCTTGCTGCTTGGGCGACTCCTCTTTTTTCTCCGCGTTCATTTCGCCTTGCTGCTGATTCTTCTTCTGCTGCTCCTGCTGCCGTTGCTTCAGCTCCGCCAATTTTTTTTCCACCACTTGCAGACTGCGGGCCGCCGGTTTATTTTCCGGCATCAGCCGGAGAGCTGCCGCAAAAGACTGCTTGGCCTGCTGCAACTGCTGCACCGCCTGATTCAGATTGGCAGATTCCAGTGCCCGGCCTGCCGCATACTGACTTGCACCTCGATTATAATAACTTTTTTCCTGCAACGCCACATCGTCAGTCTGCAATGCTTTGCTGAATTCCTCAGCAGCCCGCCCGTAGCTGCCTTGCTTGTGCAGTGCTGCGCCAAGATTGAAATGCACGGCAGGATTGCTGCTGTCCTCTGCCAGCTTGCGCTGATACAGCTTGGCAGCTTCTTGGTAGTTCCCGGCCTGAAACAACGTGCTGCCCTCATCCGCCCGAACTGGCGCGGCGCAAAAGACCAGCAGCAGCGCTGCCGCTGCCTGCCGTTTCTTCTGCCATCTCCGGCCTGCGGTGGTGATGAAGGGCAGGCGCAGCGGATTGCGGCGGCCTATCAGCAAAAATTCCAAGCTGAACAGCAGCACTGCCGCTCCCAGAGGCCATTGAAAGCGTTCAATCGGCACCTTCTTCGTGCGCTGGCCGCGCTCCTCCTTGGGAATCAAGGCCAGCTTGCGTTCCCGCACCGTGTCAAGCCCTTGGCCCATGTTGCCGAGCGGCACATAGCTGCCGCCGGTTTTTTCCGCAATGGCGGTGAGCATGGTTTCGTCCAGCTTTGAGGTGACAAACGCGCCGTTGCCATCTTTGACAAAATTGCCCGGTCCGCCGCCCGGCAGCGGAATCAACTCGCCCTGCGGCGTGCCCACACCTATAGTATAAATAAGCAGTTGCTCCTGTTGTGCCAGTTCCGCCGCCGCGAGAGTCTGCTGGCCCAAATCTTCGCCGTCAGTCAGCAGGAGCAAAATTTTGTGATTGGATTCATTGGCAAGAATCTTGGCCGCCTCACGGATCGCCCTGCCGACATCCGTGCCGCCTTTGGGAATCGCAGTGACATCCAAGGCATCCAGCGCGGCGTTGAAGGCTTCATAATCGGCGGTCAGCGGGCAGAGCAGAAAAGAGGCGCCGGCAAAGGGCAGCAGGCCAATTCGGTCGCCGTCAAGTTTGGCGGTGAAGTCGCGCACCGCCAGCTTGGCCCGCTGAAGGCGGCTGGGCTTCAAATCCGGTGCCAGCATGGATTTGGACACATCAAAGCCGATCAAAATGTCTATGCCTCTGCTGCGCAGCTCAATCACGTGGTGACCCCATTGGGGCCGAGCCAAGGCAAGAAAAAGGCAGGCCAATCCAGCGAGGAAACAGGCATTCTTCAGCCGCCGCCGTATGGGTGAGACATTGGCGGTCAGGATGGGCAGCAGATGCGGCGAGGCGAACCGCTCCAGCATTTTCCGCCGTCGCAGTGTGCTGAAGATGAGGAACAAGCTGGCGGCGCAGCAGGCCAGCAGCCCGGCAGCCAGCCAGAATGGTTGGGCAAAAGAAGGCATCAGGACACAATCAGCTATGGTTCAGGGTGCATCCAGCCACACCGCCAGCTCGGCCAAGGCAGTGGAGGCGAGCAAATACGGCTCCTTATGCAGCATGGCCCTGCGCTGCGTCTCCTCCAGCAGACGGAGACAAGGCCAGTCTGACGGATTGTCCGTTGGCGCAGGAGCAAGCCCGGCCACATGGCCCCAGATGTGCTGCGCGGCATTTCTCAGCCCGCCTGCGGACGGCGGCTGCCGCAGCAGTTCCGCGAGCAGCTTGGCTAACTGGGCAAAATCCGCCCTGCCGCTGGCGGTGCTTTGGCCAATCTCTTTATACAACAAGACATCACGGGCCAGCACGGAATATTTGTGCTGACTCCAGAGCTGCTGGGCCGTGCGGGGCAGAGGAATCCGCCCCGGCTCCCGGTCAGCATATTTGCTCCTGAGCAGGGCAAATTGCGCTGCCGGTTCATCAAGATAGCTGCGTGGCCAGCTGTCCGCGCCCGCCAGCGCAGGCAGCGGCGACTGCTCCCGGTAGCCGCGTAGGCGCATTTCGCAGGCTAACTGCCGGTGGCGGACAGCCAAGGCCTGACCGTGCCCGGCCCAGCGCAGGGTTTCCGGGTGGCGCGAATACCCCTTTTTTCCTTCAGCAAGGATGACGGCTATGCCGTGCAGCTCCCGGTGTTCGCCCAGCAGACTCTGCCGGTTGAGATAACCAGGGCTGATGTCCCAGATTCGCATAGAAGCAGATTCAAGCTGTCAACTAGAGCAGTTTTGGGTTGAATAACCCATTGAGGAATAACTTTCAATACGTTATGTGGTTGATGCGCATTCAGCTTGATGTCCGGTTCGCGCGTGACCGCTATAATGCCCAGCCAGTTTCTGACCATGTCGCACGGCAAATTTTTTCTGCCATTTTGGACAGAAAAAGCAGGCGGCAAACGCTGCGCTCTTTCTGTGATACCTCATTGTCGTATATTTTCTCTGTTTGGGAGAGGTTGACAGGCGATGAAATATTCTGTTTAATAAACAGTATCAGACCGCATTCCGTTTTTTGCACTGTTCAAAAAATTTTATCAGGACGCACAGCAAAGCCTTTTGCCGATGTTCTCTGCTTTGCTTTTTCTGCGGCCTGCCATGAAGGAAGAGAGACTGCCATGATGGATAGACGTTCTTTGCTTGTCCTTGGCGCCAAGGCTGCCGCCGGGATAATCGCCGCTCAGGCCGCTCCAGCTTTGGCCGCTGGCCGTGTTGAAAAAGGCAATAGAAATTTGGCATTTTATCATACGCACACCCGTGAATGCCTTGATATCACCTATGTCCGCAACGGTCTCTATGATCCTAAGGCCCTGCGCCAGATCAACCGGTACCTCCGTGATTTCCGCACCAGCGAGGTGCATCCCATTGACCCGGAAATTTTCGATATCCTCTGGCAGATTCAGCAAGAAATCGGCTGCCGCAGCACCTATGAGATCGTCTCCGCCTACCGCTCGCCGCAGAGCAATCAGGAGCTGCGTGAGAAAAGCGGCGGAGTGGCCAAGCGCAGTCTGCACATGTCCGGCCAAGCGATTGACATCCGCCTGACCGGCAAAAACACCCGCATGGTGCGCGACTGCGCCATCGCCCTTGAAGCGGGCGGCGTGGGCTATTACGCCTCCTCAGATTTTGTTCACATCGACACCGGCAAATTCCGCATCTGGTAGTCGGCTGACGGAAGAGCGGTTTCCGCTTCTTCCCCGCCGCTGCTGCGGATGGTCTCCATCAACCTGCGGTCGCCGCAGTTGAGGATGACTGCGTCCAATCCGGCCTCAGCCAGCAGCGGCAGCAGTCGGCACTGACACGCTGACCGCTTGGTCGGCGGCAGAAAGGCTGCTGCGCTGGAAAGCCCGGCAAGGCTCCGCACCGGTGTTGGGCCGAGCAGCGGCAAGGCGGCAAGGGTTTCCAGCACCGGCTCAAGATCAGGCATCCCCTGAGAATTTGGCCGGAAAAGCGGATCCAGCCAGAGCTTGTTTGGCGGAAAACTGACGCGCCCGGCAGTCTCCAGAACTTCGGCGGCTAGCAGCAGGCGGTCGTCCGCAGCGCAAGCGATCATGCCGGGCTTGGTCAGCAGCACAACCAGACCTGCTTCATACTTCCCTGCTTTTTCCATATCGGCAGCCAGCGTTGCCGGATCAGCGGTCACCAAATTGATTGTGATCTTGCCGCGATGCCGTTGCAGCAGCTCTGGCTGGTTCAAAACCTGCGAAGCGACAAACAGCGGCAAGTCAGCCGCATCCAGCACCGTTGCCACCGCCCATGTCAGCAATTCGCTGTTTTTCTTTGCCGGGCCAAGATTCAAATCCAAGGCATCAGCCCCAGCTTCCGCCTGCCGCTTGGCCATCGCCGCCAAAGCCCGGCTGTCTTTTTCCTCAATCGCCCGAAAAAACAGCGGGTTCAAGATGTGCATGTCCTGACCAATAATGGTCAGCGGCTTCCGTGCTGCTCTGCCCTGCTGGCGGCGTTCTGCCTGTGTGGAAAAATTCATAGTGTTCTCCTTGCGTTGTTCATGGATGACGGCAAAAATGCTGTGAATGAACGCAAGGAACTGGCCGGACTGCGGATGCAGGGAATGCGGGCCGCAGGCACGGCGCGAAAGGCGCGGTGCGGCATGACTTTCTCCTCTCCTCGAAGGGGATAAAGCGGATGGTGCGTTGCCGGCAGGTTTTCGGACTTGCGGACGATGCAGGCGTGCGCCTGCGGGCCTACTGACCGCCGCTTCCCACGCCAAAACTCGGCGCAGTGCTTTTCCTTGTGCAAGGAGACGGTGTTCGTTTCCACTTACCGCTGCGGGCCAGTTCCGGTTTCACACCGGATTCCCTGTCGGCTGTCTGTCAGAAGAGTAAATGCTCTCCACCGCAGAACAGCCTGCCACACCTCCCATGAGGTGTACCGGCAGCCATTATGATGGGACTACTTTATATGGTGGATGTGCTTTGGTCAAGCACTAAATGCGGGTAAATCGCTGAGGCAGATTGAAAAAACAATGGGCAGGAAAATTAGGTAATCTACCTAATGTGCAACTCTTAAAAAATATCCGATCCATTGGACGCATCCTGTAGCATAGCGGCATCTAAGCCCTATTCGCAAGGAGTGCGACAATGGATCGAGACGATTTTGTTATTGCTGTCTTTCTGCTTGCCTGTGAACAATACAGCGCCATCAAACAGCAAGACCGGCTGCGGCGGGGCGGATTCAACCCTGCCTTGACATATGAGGAGGTCATCACCATGGAAATCTGCGGCGGAAATTTCAAACTCGAATGCGACAAGGACATCTCCGCATGCTTCCGTTCGCATTATCCGCACTTTTTTCATAAACTTGCTGGCAGGTCTTTATTTGTCTGCCAGGATGCAAATTTATGGCATATTAAAGCGGATGTTCAACCGCGCTTAATAATAAATCACTGGACAATTCAATGATCATGTTCAAGAAATTGACACATTTCCGCTGCCTGTTTGCGTCCGCACCGGAGCTGTGCGGGATCATTGTTTTCCGGAAGAGGCTGATTTTGGTTGTTGCGCCGCAAAAGACATACACTGCTACGGATTCAAATTGTGTTTGCGCATTTCACGGCTTGGAATGATCACATCATTATCCATTGACACCTGCACGTCCGCATGATATTCAAAGCATAGACACATTTCTTGATGGATTTGCAGGAATTGCACCGGCAGGTTTGCTGCTGGAGCGTCACGGAATCATTTTTGTCACTCCTCAGAGGAAAAATATGAAAACTAAGTTTCCTAATTCTCTTCTCAAATTCTGTAAGCGTGTCAGAAAGCGTATCGAAACAGCAGGCTCCCATTTGACGAAACGTTTCAAAACAGACCAGATTCGTGCGCATGATCTTTGGCATTTTCAGCACCGTCTGATTCGTAAAATCTTGGCGCATACAGTAGACACTATATCGAATTTTAGGTTGCAATATTTTAAAATTTATGTTACTTGTTGTTTTACTTTGTTAATTTAAAATTTAAGCCCCAAAAAAGGCAAACTGGCGAAGAGGACATAAAAATGAC